>JANQEZ010000224.1 GCA_028278115.1 Clostridia bacterium | reverse complement strand
ATGTATAAAATTTAGGATTATAGAATTTGAGGTGGAGAATGTGGGTAAGCTAAAGACAAAGTATGTTTGTCAGGAATGTGGGTATATATCCCTTAAGTGGATGGGTAAATGCCCTGAATGTAGTAGTTGGCAGAGCTTTGTAGAAGAATTTGTGGAAAAGAAAAGGCATAGCAGCGAGATATCCACAGTGATTTCTCAAAAGCCTGTGCAGCTTAAAAATATTGAAATAGAAACAGAGAATAGGTTTTCCACATCCAATGGAGAATTGGATAGAGTCCTTGGAGGCGGAATTGTGAAGGGTTCCTTAGTTCTAGTAGGAGGTGACCCTGGGATAGGTAAATCCACATTACTTATTCAAGTTGCAAACAATATCGGAGCCTTGGGCCTAAAGGTGCTGTATGTTTCGGGAGAAGAATCATTGAAACAGATAAAAATGAGGGCCGATAGACTAGGTATAGATAACGAGAATCTTTATATAGTTTCCGAGAACAATCTCCAATTCATATCAAAATATATTGAAGAAATTAATCCAAATTTACTAATTATAGACTCCATACAAACGGTGTATAATCCTAATATAACCTCTGCTCCGGGCAGTGTTAGTCAAGTTAGGGAGGGAACTGCTACACTGATGAAGCTGGCTAAAAGTCATGGTATAGCAACCTTTATAGTGGGTCATGTAACCAAAACCGGCTCCATTGCAGGACCAAAAGTATTAGAACATATGGTAGATACAGTGCTCTATTTTGAAGGTGAGAAGCATAATATATATAGAGTGCTTAGAGCTGTTAAAAACAGATTTGGCTCTACAAATGAGATAGGAATATTTGAGATGACAAATAATGGTCTTCAAGAAGTAATAAATCCTTCCCATCTCTTCTTAGCCCATAGACCAAAACAAACTGCGGGTTCTGTGGTTGTGGCAAGTATAGAGGGAACAAGGCCAGTGCTCATAGAAATCCAAGCCCTCATAAGTCCTACAAATTTTGGGACACCCAGGAGGATGGCAACGGGTATAGATTACAATAGAGTAGTTATGCTAATGGCAGTTTTGGAAAAAAAGCTAGGACTTCAGCTTCAGGCTCAAGATGGTTATATAAATGTCGTGGGTGGTATACAGCTCAATGAACCTGCTGTGGACCTTGCTATAGTAGGTGCTATTGCTTCGAGCTTTAGAAATAAAGTAATAGACAGTCAAACAATTATATTTGGAGAAGTTGGTCTTACAGGAGAGGTCAGATCCGTAAATAATGCTGAAAAAAGGATTGTAGAAGCAGTAAAAATGGGCTTTAAAACATGTATAATTCCCAAGGGAAATTTAAGTGGATTATCGGAATTTAAAGATATAGAAATTATAGGGGTAGAAAATGTGTATGAAGCCCTCGATATGATTCTGGGAGGTAGATCCGTTGGTTAAGGAAGAAACAAAGAAGCTAGATATAAACGAATCGTTAAAGATATTGGCACCAGGAACTACATTGAGAGAAGGTCTAGATAGTATTCTGCGGGCAAAGACTGGGGCCTTAATAGTAATTGGCGATAATCCAGAGGTTATTAAATTAGTTGATGGAGGTTTTTATATAAATACTGAGCTTACTCCTGCACATCTCTATGAATTAGCTAAGATGGATGGAGGCATTATACTTAGCTCAGATGAGAAAAAAATCCTTTATGCCAATACCCAGCTTAACCCAAATCCCTCTATACCATCATCGGAGACGGGAATAAGACATAGGACAGCCCAAAGAGTTGCAAGACAAACGGGAAATCTAGTTATATCAATATCACAAAGGCGAAATATCATTACACTCTATAAAGATTGGTCTAAATATATATTACAGGATACAAATAAAGTTCTAACTAAAGCCAATCAAGCCATTCAAACCCTAGAAAAATATAAGGTGGTTTTAGAGCAAGCAATGATAAGCCTAAGTGCTTTAGAGCTTGAAGATTTAGTTACTTTATATGATGTTTGTTTAGTCATACAAAGAACAGAGATGGTGATGAGGGTAGCAAATGAGATTGAAAAGTATATAAATGAGTTGGGAACAGAGGGAAGGCTTGTCAGCATGCAGATGGACGAACTGATTTCATTTGTAAAGAAAGATGGAGAGCATGTAATCAGGGACTATGTAATTGGCAGTTATAATAGTGATATAATTGATGCCATAACTACTAAGCTTAGAAATCTTTCATCAGAAGAATTACTTGACTTAACAAATATAGCTAGGCTGTTGGGATTTTCCTACGATATAAATATATTAGATATAACTGTAATGCCAAGGGGATATAGAATACTATTTAAAATTCCTAGATTACCCCCATCGGTTATAAAGAATATTGTTAAATACTTTACAAACTTTCAAAAGATACTCAGGGCAAGTACAGAGGAATTATATGATGTAGAGGGGATTGGAGATGTAAGAGCAAAAAATATCAAAGAAGGTCTTAGAAGAGTAAGAGATCAAGTTCTTTTAGATAGACATTTATTTAAGAAGTAAATGTAAACTATAACTAATAAAATGTCGTATTGGAGTTGTTTTTTTAAAAAACCGGTGAGAAAGACACTAATACTTGTAACTTGGAACATGGAACTTGCAACTACAAATGCGTCGTAAGACGTTTTTGTTAAAATAAAAAAGCCCTTAGCTAAAAAGCTAAAAGCCTAATACAAACTAAACTCACCTAATGCCTCAAGTTTTTTACATTCATTAATTAGTACATCATATAGATTTATATCCAAGCTGTTGGATAATGCGGCTATGTAAAATAAATTTCTGCCTATTTCTTGGGCAACTTTTTCTTTACATACATCGCAAGCTTCACCCTTTAAATGATCCTTCATGAAGCCCTTTATATCTTTATAATCAATATCTTCAGGGACTTCTTGAATAGAGGCATCAATTTGTATACATCCACAACTAGTTACTGATTTAATTACAGCTCTATTAACTCTTGAAGAAGTTTCTTGAAGCTTAGTAAGTATATCTAAAATACTTTTATGCCTTATTAAAACCTCATCAACAGAGCTTTGAAATTGGTCACATAATAAATCCTTCACAAATTATCACTCCCAAGTAGACAATGAAGTATAGAAATTGTAATAAATCCTTTGCATTTTAATTACTTGAATATCCTTAAAATCCTGACTATTCAAAAATAAAATTTGGATTTATAAATTGCTTCTATATAGTATGTCGTCATAATTATTTTAGCATAAAGACACGTAAATTGAAAGGCTAAAGATACATGTATATATTATTTATAAATGGAATAAATATATAAAACGGTAAAAATACACCAAATGAAGTGTTTTAGAATAAAGAGATATGATAATAAAATTGAGAAAAAAATATTGACAATCATTTCTGTGTATGATAAAATAATTAATTTCTTGACATCGTCTACCATATACTGTATACTGATTATGTGGAATGTCAATTAGGAGGTACTTCTATGTTTAATATCGGAGATAAAGTGGTTTACCCTATGCACGGTGCTGGAATAATAGAATCTATTGAAGAAAAGGAGATTTTAGGCAGCAAGAGAAAGTACTATATTTTGCTTTTACCCCTTAGAAACATGAAGGTAATGATTCCCCTTGATAATGTTAATTCAATGGGACTTAGGGAAATCATATCTGTAAGAGAAGTTGAACAAGTAATTGCAGTTTTAAATGATGATGAGTCAAAGATGCCTCAGAATTGGAACCGTAGGTATAGAGCTAATATGGATAAGATAAAGAGCGGTGACATCTATGAAGTGGCTGGTGTAGTTCGGAATCTTATGCTCAGAGATAAAGAAAAAGGTCTTTCCACTGGAGAGAGAAAGATGCTTAACAATGCAAAGCAAATATTAGTAAGTGAATTAGTGCTAGTAAATGATACAGATGAGTTTAGAGTTGAAGAGCTTATCAATGAAGCAGTACAGTAGGATCATTTTTATTATAAATTTGTTATATATATAGATAGAGATTTGAAAATAGTATATAATTTATAGCAAATTCTTTTTTTTTGATGTAATTATGAAATTTCCTCAGATTTATAAATGTATTTCTTTTAAATATTTGTTTTTCAGAAAAGATAATGGATAGATTTATATGCTTTCTATGAAAACGTTAAACTCTAAAATTAAATATTTTTAGTTAGGAAAAATCTCGAAAAAAATTAAGTTTCTAAGTTGTACATATATATAGTTATAAAATAATCACTCTGTGGATATAATTACAGGGAGGAGGTGGAATTAACATGCTGAATAAAATTATTCGTGGTTCCCTAACCTTTGCTGGAGCCACTGCAGGATACGCAATAGGTATGTTGATAACTAGAGTTATCTCAATGCAAAAATTGTTTGCAATAGGGCCGCTATCAACGGGTCAAGGGATATCTCTTAGTATAGTTAGTGCTATTATATGTGGATTTATATTTTTTGCTATAACCCCGTGGTTAATGAAAAAAGGCCTTAGAAGTGCAAATTGGGTGGAAACAGAGCTTCAAAAAATACCAACTACTGATATAATAGTGGGGTCTTTAGGACTTATTATTGGACTCATAATCGCTTACTTAATCAGTCGATTATTGATCATAATACCAATACCCTATGTTGGTACGATTCTTTCTGTTATTGTTTATATTTTTCTAGGTTATCTAGGTGTAAGCATTGCAACAAAAAAAATCAATGATTTAATAAATCTTCCAAGTATATTTAAGAGGACAACATCAAAGGAAAAGGAAGATAATAAGGCGAGCTTAGGAAGTAAACCGAAGATACTTGATACCAGTGTAATAATTGATGGGAGAATTGCTGATGTCTGTAAAACAGGCTTTGTAGAAGGACCACTTGTAATACCTGAATTCGTATTGGAAGAATTAAGACATATAGCTGATTCTTCAGATTCTCTTAAAAGAAATAGAGGAAGAAGAGGGCTAGATATACTTAATAAAATACAAAAAGAGCTTGAGATAGAAGTACAAATAACAGACAAGGATTTTGATGAAATAGCTGAGGTAGATAGTAAGTTAGTTAGATTAGGACAAGTCATGTCCGGTAAAATAATCACAAATGATTTTAACCTTAATAAAGTATCTGAGCTTCAAGGAGTGCCTGTTCTAAATATAAATGAACTGGCAAATGCAGTTAAGCCTGTTGTTCTACCAGGAGAAGAAATGGTAGTTCAAGTCATCAAAGAAGGAAAAGAAATGAATCAAGGTGTTGCCTACCTAGATGATGGAACTATGATAGTAGTAGATGGAGGCAAAAAACATATAGGCGAAACTATGGATGTAATGGTTACAAGTGTACTTCAAACTGCGGCAGGCAGATTGATATTTGCAAAACCTAAAAACATGGTTAATAAAACTGCATAATATATAAACTGAGATTTCAAGCGTGGCAGGAGATAATCCTTCGCCACGTTTTTTTATTATTGTATAGGATTCCAAACATTTTCCTAAAGAAATTGCATAGCTGAAATGAAGTAAAATGAATTGCTAGAAGCTAAATGCAAACTAATACCAGTAAAATACTGGGCTTAAAATTTTTGCTTCTAAAGCTTACTAGAAAGACCCTAACACTTGCAACTTGCAACTTAGAACTTGGAACTACAAAGCGTCGCTAGACGACTTTATCCTATATTATTTTCTTTATATATAATCATTTAAATTGTATAATAAAATTGAATATAGTGTGTCACCCAGAAGTTTTACTTTCAATGTTTTTGCTGTGAGCTATTAGCCAAAAAGGTATAATAGCTTTGAAAAGAAAAGTCTGGGGAAAAAGGTGAACTTATAAGTCACACATCTATACAAGAATATATTGGAGTGATTATATGTATAAAGGCAGTTTTGTATCTGCATTAATAGCAGCAGCAGGACAAGGGAAAAGAATGAAGAGCGATATAAATAAACAGTATTTGAAGTTAGTAGACAAGCCTATACTTGCCCATACCCTAGAGGTTTTTTTAAGGTGTGATATGATAGATGAAATAATCCTAATTGTAGGGCAGGATGAAATGAAATTCTGTCAAGAAGAAGTGATAGATAAATACGGATTTAATCAAAAACCTATAAAGCTAGTTTTTGGAGGTAAGGAGAGACAAGAATCTGTACTCAATGGATTAAATTCAGTATCTAACGAAACAGAAATAGTAGTTACTCATGATGGGGCAAGACCTTTTATTACGGTGGATATAATTGAAAGAAGTATATTTGGAGCCCATGATAATGGAGCTGTAGGTGTAGGAGTACCTGTTAAGGACACGATTAAGGTAGTAGATGAAGATAAAAATATTATAGATACTCCAAAAAGAAGTAAGCTATGGCAGATACAAACACCCCAGACCTTTTCACTGAGTACTCTTAAAAAAGCCCATCTTCATGCTCAAAAGGAAGGCTTTTTAGGCACAGATGATAGTGTCTTAGTAGAGAGGATTGGACAAAGGGTAAAAATGATTAAGGGAAGCTATGAAAATATAAAAATTACAACACCGGAAGACTTATTTTTTGGAGAATCAATTCTAAAGAGAAGACAGTCAAAAATACAAAAAAGTAATAATTTCCCGGGAAATTTGTAGAATAGTAAAAATTAAGAATGAAAAATGTTGAACTTAATATGTATTGTTTTTCCTATGTTTAATAAGCTAACCCATAGTTTTAACTTAAAAGGTTGCAACGCTGTAAAAATCCTATAAGATTTGACCCAAAAACATGTAACGTCTTTTCTTATAAGAATGACCTTAACTGAAAATTGAAAGGATGAAAAATATGCGTGTAGGAATAGGTTACGATGTACATAAATTGGTGGAGGGAAAAAAACTAATAATCGGTGGAGTAGAAATTCCCTACGAAAAAGGACTTTTAGGACATTCAGATGCAGATGTTATGCTGCACGCCATAAAGGATGCCATGCTTGGAGCAGTTGCCTTGGGAGACATTGGGAAGCATTTCCCCGATACCGATGAAAGATATAAAGGAGCTTCAAGCATTAAACTTCTTATAGAAGTAAACAAGAAGCTCAGTGATAAAGGGTACAAGGTGAACAATTTAGATGCGGTGATTATTGCTGAGAAACCTAAAATGGCTCCCCATATTGAAGACATGAGATCAAAAATCTCACATGCATTAAATATAGATATAGATTGCATCAATGTAAAGGCAACGACCACTGAAGGGCTTGGATTTCCCGGAAGAGGAGAGGGAATTGCAGCACAGGCAATAGTAAGTGTTGACAAAATAAAATGATTTAAATATAATGTTAATAAGTTTAGGAGTAATGGATATATTATTAATACAAGTGATATTATATTTAGAATATAGTGTTTATTATTACCTAGAAATTCATATAAGACTGTGGTTGTGAAGGGAAATAGTAAAAATGATGATGCCTCTAGAGAGTGAAGTCCATTGGCTGGAAGATTTCATAGGAATATGCATTTTGAACCCACCCCTGAGCCTGTGGCGATAAAAATTAAGTCATGCGGTTGGCGAAACCGATATCATCGCAAAAAGATAATTTGTTTAGATATTAAGCCTTAATTCTTATATCTATAACAATTAATTAGAGTGGTACCGCGAATTACCTTCGTCTCTAAAATATTGAGACGGAGGTTTTTATATTGGGAAAAAGAAATAAAAGGGTTACAAGTTTCAAGATGTAAAAATCATGTATAGAGATTCCAGTCAAAAGTTTAATTTAGATGTTCTATATTTAGATATTTAAAAAAAATCTTATACTTTACTATTAATGTTTATGTGACTTAGGTTTTAGGTATAAACACCCGGAAGACATGCAGAAGAACTTGCAACTTGGAACATGGAACTTGAAACCAAAAATTACGAAGGAGAGTGTAAAAATGGGTAAGAAAGATAAAGATTTTGTAAAAGAGATTACTCCTATGGAGGTTGATTTTCCACAGTGGTATACCGATGTAATAAGAAAAACAGATCTTGTTGACTATTCACCAGTAAAGGGCTTCATGGTAATAAAGCCATATGGCTATGCTCTTTGGGAAAATATCCAAAGCTTCTTAGATAAGAGATTTAAAGAGACTGGACATAAAAACTGCTATTTTCCTCTGCTTATTCCAGAAAGCTTACTACAAAAAGAAGCTGAGCATGTTGAAGGCTTTGCTCCAGAGGTTGCATGGGTAACTCATGGTGGAAAAGAGGAGTTAGCAGAAAGACTTTGTGTAAGACCGACATCTGAAACCATAATCTGTGAAATGTATTCAAAATGGTTAAAATCCTATAGAGAACTGCCTTACCTATACAATCAGTGGTGTAGTGTAGTGAGATGGGAGAAGAGCACAAGGCCATTCCTTAGAACATCAGAATTCCTATGGCAAGAAGGCCATACATTACATGAAACAGAAGAACAGGCTCAGGAAGAAACTCTTCAAATGCTTAATATATATAAAGAAATGGCAGAAAATCTATTGGCGATTCCTGTAGTGACTGGTAGAAAAAGTGAAAGAGAAAAGTTTGCAGGAGCCCATGCAACATATACGATGGAAGCATTGATGCATGATGGCAAGGCACTTCAGGCAGGTACTTCCCATAACCTTGGTCAGCATTTTACAACGGCCTTTGATATATCATTCCTCGATAGAAATGGAGATATGCAGAATCCATACCATACCTCATGGGGAGTATCAACAAGACTTATAGGTGGAGTAATAATGGTACATGGAGATAATAGAGGGTTAGTACTTCCTCCAGCACTTGCTCCAACGCAGGTGGTAATTATACCAATAGCCCAGCATAAGGAAGGTGTACTAGACAAGGCCTATGAGCTTAAAAAACAGCTTCAAGACGCAGGACTTAGAGTTGAGCTTGATGACAACGAAAACTACTCACCGGGCTGGAAGTTTAATGAATATGAAATGAAGGGTATACCAATTCGTATAGAAATAGGACCTAGAGATATCAAAAACAATCAAGTAATGGCTGCGAGAAGAGATATACTAGAAAAAGGACCTGTATCAATGGATGGTTTAACTGAAAATATAGTTCAGCTATTAGATACAATTCAAAGAGATATGCTCGAAAAGGCGAGAAGCCATAGAGATGAAAACACATATTATATAGACAGCTTTGAAGACTTTAAGCAAAAGATGGCAGATAAACCTGGCTTTGCAAAGGCCATGTGGTGTGGAGAAAGGGAATGTGAAGAACATGTTAAGGCAGAAACCGCTGCAACCATAAGATGTATTCCATTTGAACAAGAAGATATTGGAGACAAATGCCACTTCTGCGGTAAAGAAGCAAAGCATATGGTTTATATGGCTAAGGCATATTAGAAGTTCAAAGCATTTACAATTTTAAAATAGCTGGAAGAGATTCAGGCACAATGGACGGAAATGATTCCCATGAGTTCATAGCAGTCTCAAACACTGGTGAAAGTCAAATAGCTTATTGCTAAGATTGTAATTACGCAGCCACCGATGAAAGAGCAATCTGTAGATATAATATAAATCAAGAAAATATGGAAGAACTGGAAGGCAACCTATTATAGTGAAGAAGCCGATAAAGAAAAACAAGTGATAAATGATGAATCAATACTTAGAGCATTTACAGATGATGAGCTTAAGATATTTCTTAAATTGAATGGGTTTGATGTTTTAAGAGTGGTTAGAGATGGAAGCTTTCTATTTGTGGCTCGCAAAAAAGATAGAAATTCAAAGTATATATTTTAAATAAGCTATTTGGAAATTAGTATAATGAGTACTAAATTTAAAGGATTTGAGATGAAAATCTAGAATACTTGCTAAACAAAGACGATTTGAATTAATGAAAAGGATGACATTTAATTTTAAACTATATTTGTCGACCTTCGGTGATGCAAAAAACATAGGAGGTCGACAAACCACTATGTACCTATAAACAGCATAACTTCGTTAATGATGGAATAGGAACTAGAAAAGATTTTTCAATGAATCAGTATTTTTAGCGGTTTTTGGTGGCTTAATCGTTACCAATATGGAATTAAAAGATGCGTTGCACCTTCTATAAGCTGTATAGCGATACTGCTTAATCGTTACCAATATGGAATTGAAATAGTAACTGGTGTGCTCACTCCTATACTGCTTGGAGTGGTTAATCATTACCAATATGGACTTGATTTTCTAAGAATAGCTGAATAAAGAACATTGTTTTGTGGCTCAAAAAATAGATTAGGAAATATAAGCAAAGCATTTGCCTATGCTTTGTTTTTTTATACATTTTTATAATAAATAGTAAATTAACCCCTTGTGCTAGTTCCTGCTGCCGGGGGTATTTGATATTTCCTTTCCGCTTATGCTATGAACCTGTTTTTTTTATATTTTGTAGGTTAAAACAGATTCATAAAAATCACTCAAATGAAATATCAAAACCCCCTTAAGTATTGAAAAACTAAAATTAATGATTTACTAGCA
>JANQEZ010000178.1 GCA_028278115.1 Clostridia bacterium | reverse complement strand
AGAAATTCGGGTTTCGGGGCAGCCTGAGACTAAGGAAGTATTTCCTTAGCCTTCAAAGGTCTTTGCTACTTTTTTGAGGTCTTCTATTATCGGTAGGTTTTGTGGACAGGCTGCTTCACATTTTCCACACTCTATGCATTTTGAAGCCCTGGATTCTTCTGAAATAAACATATTATAACCCTTCTTTTCGCCTTCTATGTTATTGAACATAGCTCCATCATTATAAAATTTAAAGGCTCTTGGTATTGCTACTCCAACTGGACATGGCAGGCAGTATTTACAGAATGTACAATTGACTTGTATTTTTTCTTTATATAAATCCCTTACCTTATAAATCAATTTTTTATCATCATCTGTTAAGGAGCCGCTTATCCCTTCATCGGCATATCCTATATTTTCTACAACTTGCTCTAGTGTAGACATACCGCTAAGAACTGTACTAATTTCTGGATAATCCCATATATATTTTAATGCCCATTCAGCCGGGGTTCTTTTAACCTGTGATGTATTCCAAACACTCATTATATCATCGGGTACTCGTGATACCAGACTCCCGCCTCTCAAAGGTTCCATTGCTACTATGCCTAGTCCCTTGTTGGCAGCGTACTTAAGACCTTCTTTACCAGCTTGATAATCTTGGTCTATGAAATTATATTGAATCTGACAAAAGGTCCAGTCATAGGCATCGACAATCTCTTTAAAAAGCTCTACTTTATCATGGAATGAAAATCCTACGTATTTCACTCTTCCATCCTTAATTATACTGTCTAAAAAATCAAATAATCCATTTTTAGTTAGGTTTCCCCAGAAGTTTTCGTTTAAGGCATGTACTAAGTAGAAATCTATATAATCTGTCTCAAGCCTCTCTAATTGTTCATTTAGGTATTTATCCATATCTTCTTTTGTCTTTATAAGCCAGCTAGGAAGCTTAGTAGCTAAATAAACCTTATCTCTATATCCATCCTGCAAAGCCTTGCCAACTAAGCCTTCACTCATTCCACCATGATAGGGATATGCTGTATCAATATAGTTAACTCCATTATCAATGGAATGTCTTAGCATTTCAATTGATTTTCCTTCATCAATTTTTTTGGTATCTCCATCAAAAACAGGAAATCTCATACAACCAAAGCCAAGCACTGATACCATTTCATCTGCTTTACCAAACTTTCTATATAGCATTTGCCTTCCCCCTTTAGTATATTAGTTGCAAGTTCCAAGTTACAAGCTGCAAGTATTAGGGTCTTTCTATTAAGTTTCATAAAAAGATAGTCTAAACTAATATTTTACTGGTAGTAGCTTTTTTATATACTTCAATTTATTTTTGCTTAATCCTTTTTTATTTTATAAGTCCTCTATATTATTCCTTATTTTATCTGATAGCTCTTCGTTCAGCTTTCTTAGGTCTTCAAAGTATTTCTCCTTATCTCCATCATATTCTATTTTTTTATAAAATAGTACCTGCTCCAGCATTTGTCTTGCTCTATTTATAGCTATATTTCTATCATTGTTTTCTTTATCATGTATAAGGTATGATATTATCATGCTAAGGCTGTCTATGACTCTATCTTGGTTGAATCCCTTACTTAAACTCTTTGAAAATTCTTTAAAGTTTTCTTTGTGTCTTATTACTCTATTTTCGATTGCATAATTAATTATGAGCTTTGTATATCCAATAATGCAGTTTCTACCTTGACATTTGCCGCAGGCTCCTTCTCCTAAGCATATTTCATCGACGCTCTCCTTTATTTGATGGGTATATTCATAAAGTGTTAATGCTGCCTCCTTTAATGCAGTGCTTCTATTGTATTTTTTCACCTCTAGTGAAGGCTTTAGGAGAAAATAAATGCTTATGCTTAGTAGTGAAAGGAATACTGATATATTAATCCCTGTCAAATAGTCACTTGGTATAGCTGTGTACAGCCTAATTGAACCAAATATTAGAAATATTGAAGCAGAGGCTATTTTCATGGTAAATTCAGGTATTCTATCACCTATCTTGCTTCCGATTATGATACCTACTCCGCTGGTAAGCACCATTCCGCCAACAGTTCCCAATAGTATAAATAAAGGAAATACTGCATCGGAGGCTAAGGTTATGGCTGTAAGCTGGGTTTTGTCTCCCAGCTCTCCGATAAAAAATGCCAGGGCAACGGTTAAAATAGGTCCAAGATTTTTCTTTACTTCTTTATCATCATCTTCTTCGTCAATCTTGAGGGTCCATAGGGCAAATGCTATAAATAGAAATCCTGCTAGTATCTGAATAGCATTTAAGGGTATAAAGTTTGAAAGATATGCTCCTACAATAACCGCCAGTCCGTGGTTTAATAGGGAGCCGAAAAAAACACCTAAAAGTATTTGTCTGATTTTAAATTGAGTTGCAAAGGCCATAGCTAGTATCTGGGTTTTATCCCCCATTTCAGCTATAAAAATCAACAGCATTGATTGTAAAAATTCTTGTATCATTTGTCTCCTCCTTTGGGGACAAAGGTGCCTTTGGCACTTTGTCGGTTAGTAGTTCGTGGTTAGTAGTTAGTAGTAGATGAGGTCTATTCTTTTAGGTCACTTTTTAAGCTTAAGTATTAACATAAAAAAAAACGAGACTATAGTTTAAAAAGGCTACTAACATTATTAGCCTTTCTAAACTAAAAGTCTCGCTTCTTTAGATTATTTTAATTCTAAAGCAAATAGGACCAGGTATATTATACCAGTATGTTGACCCTATTTATGGTCTAGACCACAGCTACTCCCTTTTAGTATGGGTATATGACTTAAAAATTTGACTTCTTTCAAGGTTTTTCTAGACAAAACTACTATGCCTATTTGGCTCATAGCTATATAGAATGCACTTATAAACCTACATTTTGTTTTTTTGAATAGCCAATGCTTTAGGGATATTCAAGGAATCAAAATGCAAAAGATTTATAGGTATTTGAGGTAAAACTACAACTTATACACACCCCAAAATGCCTAGAATCATCACATATTTGGGTCATGTATAAGTTAAGTTTTACTCTAAAAACCCTATATTGCAATCTATATAGTAGCAAAACATTGAAAGTACTACTTTCTAGGTCACATATTTATAGAATACTTCTATTTTCTTTTTCCCCATGAGTCCTTTAGGGGTACTATTCTATTGATTACTAAAGCTTCTTTTGTTGAATCCTTTGTGTCTATATTGAAGTATCCATGTCTTAGGAACTGGTATTTGCTTCCTGACTTAGCCTCCTTCAGTGATGGCTCAACAAAGGCTGAATCGAGTTTTTCCAAGGAATTTGGGTTTAGGTTTTCCTTCCAATCCTCTACTTCTTTATCTCCATCAAGCATCAACCTATCATACAGTCGAACCTCTGCTTTAACTGCATGGTCTGCTGAAACCCAGTGAATCGTACCCTTAGGCTTACGTGCTGTAAATCCTGTTCCACTCTTTGTTTCAGGATCATATGTGCATCGAAGCTCTATTATTTCTCCAGTTTTTTCATCCTTTATGATTTCCTCACATTTAATGAAATATGCGTGTCTTAATCTAACCTCGATGCCGGGAGAAAGTCTTTTGTATTTTTTAGGGGGATTTTCTGAGAAATCCTCCCTCTCTATATATACAACACGTGAAAATGGAATTTTCCTTTTACCCATTTCAGGATTTTCTGGATTGTTTTCGGCTTCCAGCCACTCGGTTTCACCCTCTGGATAGTTTGTTATAACTACCTTAAGGGGTCTTAAGACTGACATTACTCTCGGAGCTTTGAGCTTTAAGTCATCCCTCACAAAATGCTCGAGCATAGCCATATCAACTACGCTTCCACCCTTTGACACTCCAACTTCATTTAGGAATGTCCTTAATGCTTCTGGGGAATACCCTCTTCGCCTTAAGCCTTGAAGGGTAGGCATACGTGGGTCGTCCCAGCCATCTACATAATTACCTTCAACTAGTTCTCTAAGGTATCTTTTACTCATTACTGTTCCCGTTACACCCATCCTGCCAAATTCTCTTTGCTTGGGAGGGCTCTCAAAGCCTATTTCGTTAATAACCCATTCATACAAGGGTCTATGATCCTTAAATTCATCTGAACATAGGGAGTGGGTTATGCCTTCTATGGCATCCTGTATTGGATGGGCATAGTCATACATGGGATATATGCACCACTTATCTCCTGTCCTGTAATGGTGGGTATATTGGATTCTATATATAACCGGGTCACGCATATTTATATTAGGTGATGACATATCTATTTTAGCCCTTAGAACCCTTGAACCCTCTTGAAATTCACCGTTTTTCATTCCTTCAAACAGTTCTAGATTCTCCTCTATAGAACGATTGCGATATGGGCTGTCTTTTCCCTTTTCTGTTAAGGTCCCTCTGTATTCCCTCATCTCTTCCTTACTCAAATCACAGACAAAGGCTTTACCCTTTTTAATCAACTTCACTGCAAATTCATAGCATTGCTTAAAATAGTCCGAGGCATAAAGCACACGGTCTTCCCAATCGGCACCTAACCATTTTATGTCGGATATTATTGATTCAACGTATTCTATATCTTCTCTGCTCGGGTTTGTATCGTCAAATCTAAGATTAAATTTTCCACCGTATTTTTTAGCAGTACTGTAATTGATATTGATTGCATAGGCACTTCCTATATGCAAATAACCGTTTGGCTCAGGAGGGAATCTTGTGTGTACTCTATTATTAACGCCCCCTTCTAAATCCTTGTCTATTATTCGGTGAATAAAGTTTGATGCCACAGGAGTGTTTTTATCGTTTTCTGTATTATTAGGCATCGACCCAGCCTCCTTGTTTATTTATATATGTATAGATGTGTTACCGTAAAGCTTTACTTTCAATGCTTCTGCTGTCAGCCGAATAGGTATAATATCTTTGGTAGGCAAAAAAATTAAAAGTAAGACTTCTAGGCTGCACATATTTAATATTTTAATTTGTTTATTCTATACTGTATACATTATTCTCTAATATTATCATAAAATATTGTCTATTTCAAAATTTAATTAATCCTTTAAGGAATATCATCTTAGATAAGTTAGAAATACTCTCTTTACTCAATTATTATTCCAATTAAAAACATAATCATACCCAGTTATATTACCATTGATATTAAAAGGCTAAGGATAGCATATCAATATTTAATTTCCTTGTCAGTCCTTTGGTATTGATGCCTTTAGTTAATAAAGGGCTATTAATAGAATACGTGTCATGTCTTCTTCTATGCATAGCTTCCTCCATAATGCGTCTCGTTTGAACTCCAACAATTCCATCTTCAACTATTTCCCAATCTCTTTGGAATTCTTTAAGGGCCCTTAAGGTTCTAGCACAAAACCTTCCATTAAAATCATAATTATAATATTCTAATTTACATAAAACCCTTTGAAGGTAGGCTATATCTGTCCCCTCATCACCATAGATCAGTAATTTTCTATCTCTCCAGGCTTTAAAGCTATATTTACTTGATAACAAGCTCTCACTTCTATAGTCGGATTTCATTTTTTCTAAAGAATTATTATAGTGGTAAATATTATTATAAATTTTTACTTTAAGCATATATTTCGTATATAGCTTATCTGTGTCACAGCCTCTTATCCCTATTATATAGCTATCGCCTTTGTTAATATCAATACCATTACAAAGTATAAAGCTTTTCCCAGATAAGGTAGTTCTATGGTTGGTTGAATTGTTTTTGTAAAGCTGTAAACCGTCACCGTCGTATATATACATATCTAAGTCGCTGTCATCAGACCATTCTAGGTAAAATAAAGCTTTTCCACTGTAATTGAAGCTCACCTTAAAGTAGTAGTTTTCTTCTTCTCTTATTTTGCTAAGGGCTTGGTAGGTATATGGATTTACTAGCTGACATCTTTCTGCTTCATAATATACTCTCTGTGTATGTTTATTAAATGGCTCAATCATATATGCTTTTATATTGTCCTTTATTTGTGACATTGTTGGTCATCTCCTTATTTTTTATAGAAAGGCAGGTGGATAAGCCTTTTGGTTTTATTTCACTCTATTGTCGGTTACCTATAGGGATTCAAGTAGAGACTTTAATTTATACATCTCCAAAACTCCCAGAAACTCTGAGTATTTGTATATGTACATTAATTTACGTATATGTACATTAATTTACGTATATGTACATTAATTTACGTATATGTATAAATTAAGTTCTACTATATGAACCCTATATATAATTACTTTTTTAGTGTCTAACACCAGTGGTTTACATATATTTTACTAGAAAAATGAGGAAATTAATATCTTTTTATCGAACATTTGTTCGGATGAAATTTAAGAATTATATTATCACCCTGTGGCGACGTGTTTTGGCTGCAAGTTCTAAGTTGCACGTATTAGGGTCTTTCTAATAAGTTTTAGAGGAATATAATTTAAGACCAATATTTTGCTGGTAATAGTTCCGATTTGACTTCTAACACTTGAGTTTACTTTGTTTTGGCTATGCAATTGCTTGCAAAAAAATGTTTAAGCTTCTTAGCAAATAAAAAATCCCAGAGCAAATTAGTTTTGCTCTGGGGTATTTCACTACTCATCTGAGTTGGGATTATGTTTAGTGAAGAAAAAGGCAGTGATTGCACTTGATGATGAGATTAATGCTCCTAAAATCATCATGGTTAGTTTTTCTTCTCTAAAATAAAAGAGTGCCATAGATAAGACTATAAGCACAAGAAAAGCGTAGACATATTCAAATTTAATTATATTTTTTAACATTTTTATCACTTCCTAATAATTATAAACTTTGGACATACCAAAGGAAAAATCCCATTAGTGATGTTGCTCCCAGCATCACCAATGCCTTTATCCAGCTAGTTAGGCTGTCCAATTTTTCAATGAGATTTTCAATTTTTTCTCCCATTTTAGCTTCGCTGATTTCAAGATTTCCTATTCTTCTTTCATGATTGTCTAATCTATCTATTATCTCTTGATGCCTGTCACAAGGGCTCATTTGACCACCTACCTTTTACTCCTCATATCCCAGTAGTCATACTGTCTCCCCACTTTGTTTACTAGGCTTTGTCTAATATCTAAATGGGTAAAGGTATGGTAGATTCCTATACCCTTAAATCCCAGCTCAATGGCAGCCCTTGCTGCTTCTTCGGGGCTGATGCCATGAACCTTTATGTCTACAGCTCTACCCTCTAAATGCTGTGATTTTGGACTCCCATTTATTTTTTTATTATATTCTGGGCTTCTATATCCACTTACTATGGTTATGGGCTTATCTAAATACTCCCTGAGCCTCTGGAGTCTTTCAACAAGTCCGTCGGCAATGAGTACTTCTCCTTTGCCTTCTTTGCATATAAATTCTTCTATGCGAAAGTTTTTACTAAGCTTTATGTTATTTAATACTTTATACATGAAATTTGTCCTCCACTTAAGTCTTATAATATATTTATATCTATTTATTAACTAGCAGCTCTGATACTATCTTACTCAATTGGTTTATTGCATGGACATTTGACTTACTTGCTGCGTTGATATTGGTTGGATAACTCATGACTGTTGTGGGTATGGTCGATTCTTCATTTTTTATTGGGGCTTTAACAGTGTATTCTTCACCATTTAAAGCATTATTTATTGTGACTGATAGACCATCATTTGACAGTATATAGTCTGTGATGTTTTTCCCTGTGGATGCTTGCTTTATTTCTTCTATTTTATCTACAGGTTTTGTCCAGGTGATTCCGTTATTGTAGGTGAATTTCTTGTACATAAAGGGCTCGACGGTTATTGTACCCTTGGAGTAAGCGATTAATGGTGTGGTTGGGATGTTTGTAATTTGTTCTGCCGCTAATTGATAAATTAGCGTAGTTCCTGCTAAGTCTGATTGTGCTTGAGACAAATCGGTATAATAACCCTTGGGAACTATAAAATCAAAATAATTCCCCCCAGTACGGGATGATACAGAAAATAAGTCATTCTCGGCAAGAAGTAATGAATTAACTCCAACTCCCCATCCTTCTGCAATAACTAAACCAACTTCTGCACTAGCATCTTTAGGATTTTCTAAAGTGCTTCTTAGTACTCTAGCCAAATCAACATCTGGATCACCTGTATATAAATTTATAATATCACCACTTTGCAACACATACTTATTTGTCCTCTTATAAAACTTCCCATCATTAACTTCATCTTTAACGCCGTTCGGAAGGCTTCTAAGTTCTTCGCTATCTGGCAAGTTAACATATGAGTCTGATTCTTCATATTCTTCATACACCGTTGAAATAGTACCTTCTTCTAATTGTATATTTAAATATTCAGCTTCAAAATTAGTAGCACTAACAGAGTTCGTAAAATTTAAAAATATAAAATCATTATCCCCACTAGAAAAAGTGATGTCTGCCCCTGTAAATTGAGATAAGAAGTTTCTATTTTCATCTTCAACTCTTATTCTATTTGTACTTGCTATATTATTTATGGTTCCGCTTATTGTATAATTAGTATTTCTTTTTACCCTGGGAATAGTTATTCTTAATCCGTCGGAGGCATCATCAGCTAGTATATAAACTCTTTCATTTCTAGCTAAATAATCAACTAATCCCACAGGTTCGTTCTGAGAAACATCAAACAAATTCTTTCCAACGCTCTTAATTCTTACGGGTAATGTAGATTTAGTTCCATTGATATAATGATAAAACCTTTCATTACAATCTTCTAAAGTCAAATTGTCAAGTCCAAGTGCTGTTAAATTGATAACCATTACATCATCAACAAGTAAATTAGCACCAGTTGTAATGTTTGATGCATATATGTGTAAATAATATGATGATGAACTTGGTGCAGTTATAATTGCACTTGTTGATTGCCAAGATGAAGATACTGTAATAGCTTTTCTTGTTCCAGCATATAAAAAATTAATATTACATGTATCACCTCCGTTATTTTTTGCTTTTGCTATAAAGAATAATTTGTCATTCGATGATACATTTGTCAATAGTTGATATGCGTCACCCGTACCACCACTATCACCAGTACCGGTAGCAATAATATTTAATTGTTCATTTGTAACACTACTCCCTGAATGATTTCCTCTAATTGTCCAATTAGTTATACCGTTAGCAAAATTACCATTTTTCACACTCTGATTCACAGTATTACCCTTGACACCTACGCTAACTTGCCCTTTAACGATGTCATTGCTCAAATCAACCTCTACCCCAAGCTCATTTCTCCCACTTCCAGTAGAAAAAACAGCACTATCTTGAGTTAGTAAAGGTGTAAACTGAGGATATTCAGTATTATTTTCAATATCGCTCAATCTATTCTTTGCACTGCCTATTTCACTGTCTATAGTCACCATATTATTTTTAATATCATTGTCATATGAAAAGGTTTTACTCTTATCTTCTTCATAGGTCAATCCTATATTTGAAGTTATTTGTCTTGTCATTTATACACCTCCTGTTAATAATATGCCAATAGATTGAGTGGTGTCGATTCTATTAGCTCAATGCTTT
>JANQEZ010000113.1 GCA_028278115.1 Clostridia bacterium | reverse complement strand
ATAAATTCTCATCATAGGTTATTTCTAAGTCCATTGTGCCTGAGGTGCTTTCTATATTTATCAGATTTCGCCCTAATTGAAGTCCTGCATTAACTTCATATATTTTTGATCTGAGCTTATATTTTCTGGGAATCTTCTTCTCTAAGCTGTTGGACTGGGAACCCCTTAGTTTTTTAAAGGTTAAGCTTCCATAGGTCTTTTCTTGGTCTGAGCTGCTCATACCATAAAAGGAATAAACATAAAAATTCCTTGGATTAAATTGAAGCCTTGTCTCACCGTTATCCACAAGAATTATTCTGCTGGATTCCTTTATTATTTTACCAGGGATATTAATGGTTCTTGTATCTATATCTTCATATCTTTTATCCTTCAAATCTATAACATACAGGCCAACTTCATTACCTCTGAGTCTACCGTCGCCTAAAACAACATTTATCCCTTCGCTGCCTATATCTTCTTGATATTTAGATACCAAGTCACCGTCTTCATCTTCTTCACCTATTCCATCTATATCTTCCAGCTCTCTATATGATATCTTGACTTCATTAGACCATTCCGAAGGTCCATATTTATTTACAGCTCGTATCTTTAAGTAAATATCCTCATCTTCATCAATATCCTTAAATTTAGTTATTCTATAGGAGCCTCTATTAGTCGTGTCCATATACTCAAAATCCTCATCATCGGGATTATCATCACCTAAATAGGCATATATCTCATAATAGCTTACATTGGATGCTGAATATCCATAGATTCTGATGTATTTATCATTAACTATCTCTGCTTGAAGATTAACAGGGTCCGATGGAATAGGAACCTTGTAGTCTATTACTCTATTATTATCAGATAACCCTCCATCAGCATTTAAAATTGTTATGGTATAATCGCCTTCTTTAAAAACCTCAGGAACGGTTACGAGAAGCTGGTTTTCATTAATGAACTCCACTTTCTGAGCCGGATAAGCATTTTCGATTTCATAATAGTTATCATCCCTAAATAACCCTTTATCATCGGCTTGGTCTGAAATGCCTATTCGCCTTCTATTTCCACCAAAATATACATTGGAACCATTTTGAAAGTTCTTACCCGATAAGATTATTTTAAATCCTCCCTCTATTGATACCCTTTGTATATTTTGACCTCCTTCAGTTGTAACGGTGGTTATCTCAGGATAACTAATCACTCTGAGGGCTGTAGCCTTTGTAACTGCACCGTGGTCTATATTTATAACCTGAACATCCTTAAGCCCTGGAGTGAGGTCAGAGGGTGTTAAAACGACTATCTCATCATTATCAATAAACTCAACTGGTGCTTCTAAGCCTCCTATGATTACACTAGCTCCACCTCTAAAGTCAAAGCCTACTATTCTCACCTTATTATTCCCGGCTTGGGAGGTTTCAGAGGGAAGTACACTATCAATAAAAGGTTTGCTCTCGGGTATTCTATATACAAAGAAATATGGCTTTGCTTCCTCTCCACTGATTTGAGGTATTATCTTGGATGTATCAGAAGCATCTAAAAATCCCCCATCTCTATTTACAATCATGATTCTAAGCTCTTCATTAAGCTTATCTACATTTCCAACTGGAGATTTAACAACTAATCTCGTTCTCAGCCTTCCTTCAAGGTCTTCTTCATTTAAGACAACTCTGCTAACTACAGGTGCCATCTTTCCATCTATGAAAACCTCAACATCTTGCCTCAAATCATATCCGTCTATAGTTATATATAGTCCACCTTCTATGGTACTTTCCACATAATACTTTATAATTTCTGAATCTGAATTTGACTTTTCAACTCCAGTACTGGGAGCTATGGACCTAATAATTGGATTACTGGATGGATTTAGATACTCAAAGGTAGTGCTTGACTTACCTCTATCTTTATTTTCAATATATAAATTCTTCTCTCCTATAAATTCTGCCGGCGGCGTCTGCACAAGTAGAGTCTTTGTTCCATCCTCTTCTGTGGCATCTAAAACCTCAGCCTTTGGAGCTATCCTTCTTATGGTTTTGAGCTCTTCGTCCCGAAGCTCTACAAGAACACCTTCTGCACCTAAAGCTTCTCCCAATATTTCCTCCCATTCAAGTATAAATAGATGTCTTTCATTAGGGCTTAAATCATAGTGGGCAATAGGCTTATCTATATCCTTATGATATATTAAAATATTAGCCTGTGTTGTACCTCCAGCATTGAGTTCAACTTCACTTCTACCTTCATGGTAGTTTACTCTAATATCACCCAACTCATTTTCTGCTCTATTTAATATTACCTTGTCTTTATCATTTTCATCTCCAAATATTGCAAGTACATTTATTTTAGGAATATCTTCCCCTAGTAATTCTCCCTTTGTCTCATCACTAAAATCTCCTGCTAATATGTCCTTTCCCTTGATGATTATCTCTTGTCCTCCATCTTTATGTCCACGGTCTGGAATAACATCATCAATTGTCGGTCTTGTCATCCTATATGTGAATCCATTTACTTTGACATAGGTTCCTGCATCTGGATTTATTACGGTTATATCAATGCCGCCCTCTTCAACATGGAAGGGAGTTTTTACATACAGTTCTGTGTCATCTATATATATTACTTCCTCAGCCTCTTCTCCTCCAAAATAAACCTTTGGATATATATATAAATCAGTTTCCTTATCGAAAACCTTTCTAAAATCAGCTCCTATCAATGAAACGAATTGGTTTCCAATAGTAGTTCCCTCGGATGGGCTTACATTATTTATAATAGGCTCACTCTCGGGAACCATATAGGTATATCCGCCGCCTATATATTTTTCATCCCCTTCATACTGAGGCTCTGATGTTGTACTGCTTCCATCATAGTTGACAACCGTTACATCCACTATTTTACTAGGCTCAATATCTGGATTTTCTATCTCATAAGGAGGAGTTCTGAGACTTATTTTATCTCTATTTCCACTTACAGTAACATTTGAAGCTTCTTTTCCACCAAAGAAAACCTTGACACCGTCCTTGAAGTTTTCACCTATGAGGTTTACAAACATTCCACCGGTGTAGCTTCCATATTCTGGGTCAATATTTGTTATCTTAACCTCCTGACCTTCTGGTGGAATTTTATAATTGAAGCCCCCCTCTATATTTGTCGTAGATGTATCAGGGTTTATGATAGTAAGCCTCTTAAGCCCCGGCGAATATCCACCGGGTATTGTTACCCTAAGGGTATTCCGATCTATTATCTCTACCCTAGACTCCTCATCAAATACGCTGCCATCGGCCTTATCGACTATTTCTCCGTTGACTTTATGATAGACCGAGCCCTCTATTAAGCCACCTTGGTCATCATATTCTTCTTTATCATTTATATCAATATCATTTAATAGTACTCTAGTTCCTATCTTATCCTCAATTCTAGCCCCAAGAGGGTCTGGAGCATAAAAATTGGGCTGCTCTTCACCTGAATCTTTTCCAAATATGTATACTACTGTACCTTTCCCACCAAAAGACGGTGCAATCTCTTCTATCTGTGGATTTGATACCTGTCTAATGTAGGTAAATCCATCTTCAACGGTTACCATTGCTCCGTCCTCTGTAATTACCTGCACAGGCTTATCTCCAATGGTTATCCCCGTGGGAGCCTCAGCTTCAATTAGGGTTTTAGTTGCTCTAGTCACCTTAGCAGTTTGCCCGTCTATTGTTACAGTGACGTTGGGACTCAATTCTTGGTGATCAAAATTATCCCCTTCGATGGTGATTTTAGTTCCCCCTTCAAGGGGTCCAATATTAGGAAATATTTTAGTTATTGTAGGCATTTCATCATCTGGTCTGCTGTGCTTTAGAAATTCAAACTTCTTATTTGCATCGTCGGAAAAAATATTTTCTCCAAGATCAGGATTTGTTATCTGAACATCTACAAGACCCAGCAGATTGTTGCTTCCATGCTTTTGTATAGCAGTTTTTATAGTACTTCCTATTATCCTTCCTATACCATTGACTTCATTATTGTTTTCATCATATACCTTTACCCAGTCAATATTATCTTCTAACCCTTCTGATATATCATCAACATCACGGGTGTTTGGGTCGATTATCTTATTTCCAATACGAATTATTGGGTATTTAGTAATAATGTCATCATTTGGATCACCAGGGTCTTCCTCTGGATTTGCTGTGGTTAAAACCTGAAAATTTGTACCCTTAATGGTTAGATATATCAACTCATCTATCGGTCCCCTTGAAGGCTCAATACTTTCGATAGTAGGTATAGTTGTGGCTGGTAAAAAGGTAAATCCATTTATCAGAGTATATTCTTCTTCTCTGCTGAATATATGCTCTCCAGAATTTGCAGTGCCTTCTTTATATGTAACATCGGTTGTGGTCTGCATGGTTACTGATACTGCTCCCGGTTCAGTTACCGATGGTACTTTAGCTGTAACTCTATCCTGGGCATTGGCAAATTCAAACTCCGTTATTTCCGTAGTCTTACCTAATATAAGCTTAATCTCTCTTACTATATCAACATTGTAATTTGTTCCAAGGCTTCCGTCACCATACCTGCCTTCATAATTTATGATGAAGGCATTTTTAGTAAAATCATAGTAGCTGCCATTATTGTATACAGCTTGGTTTACTGTCCATTCAGATAAATTAGGTATGTTGAGTGTAATGATATTTCTACCCGTCAGCTCAACTTTCTCATCATCAGAAACACCTTTACCAAAGGGAGGTGTAACGGTTTGAAGCCTTAAAAGATTATCCTTGTCCTCGTATGTAAAAACATTTTCTATCTCAAGTTCATTTGAACCAGTATTGTCGGTGATGATTATTGAAAATACTCCCTGAGAATTAGTAGGAGATCTGGGAGTAACAGCGGAAATACCAATGACACTTGCATCGCCATCATCGGTTATAAGTTCTACATCACTCATAATATTGTTATCATCAACTTCATCAATATATATTTTCATATCACTTCTAAAATCGCTGACTCCATCTTTACCCAATATCCTTACGGTAGTGCCTCCGTCAACGGGTCCTGTATTTGGTATAACTCTTTCAACCTCTACTCCTGTTAGTTTTCCAACTACTGAAATAGAGTTCTTGTAGACACCTACGATTTCATGACCTTCATCTGTTTCTTTAACTAATTTAACGTCTCCGTTTCTAGGGAACTGTGCTGACTTTACCGATGGAATCACAATCTTCTGTTCAGCCTCATATATTTCAAATTCTATATCCACGCCAACATTAACATAGGGATTTCCACCAATAACAACCTCTGTAATCTCGTCATCTATGCCCGTACCGTAAATTGTAAGAGGTTGTCCAATATATACCTTTGATGATGATATGGAAGTAACCCAAGGAGCAATCTTAACTGTAAAGCTCACTTTAGCAGACTGAGTACCGTCATTATTTTGCACTTGGAAGGTATGTGCTCCACTTTCAAAAAAATCATTGTTCTCTGAGGTTCTTATTATCAAATATGCCCCCTCTACAACCTCATAACCGCTGCTGGTAATTGATCTGCCATCTATCCAGAAGGTTGGACTCTCAAAATTCATACCATATATCTGATACTTTAAGGATTGAGTTCCATCCACATTGGTGGTGGCAATAAGGCTAATATCTGTTATTTCCGGGACTCCAGCTGCATAGACATTACTGTTTCCTAAAAAGGGTATCTGAAAACTTGAAAACATCAAAACTATTATTAGAATAAAACTAAGCTTTCTAATTCTTTTCCCCATGACGGTTCCCTCCTAAAAGCATTATATAGATGTGTGACCCTAAAACTTAACCTTTTTTAGAAATATTTCTTAAGCCAAAACTACAATGCTTAATTTGGCTAATAGCTAATGGCTGACAGCTCACAGCAAAGCATTTAAAGTAAAACTTCTGGGTCACACATCTATATCTTCCGTGATTATCTATATATAAAATAGGCTCATAAGTCTACATTTTGATAGTCTGAACAGCCTTGGAAAGCTGCTGTTCAGACTATCAAAATGTAAAAATTTTATCGAAATCCATCTCTATTACTTTATCGGCACATCTTATAGAGCTCTTTACCTGCTATTTCATGAATTTTATGGTAAATCTCTATTTCATTATATACTTATGATTCGGCAAAGCATGTTAAATGTATATTACAAAATCAATGGGGCTAAAGCTAGATGGGATACTTTTAGGTATGGGATATTGGGTTATGGGTTACGGGTTATAGGTTACGGGTTACGGGTTACGGGGTTGGGGTATCCATCTTAGGCAAATATTAAAAATAGCTTCATTAAAGGATTTTTGGGAATTTCTCTGCTTAATATCCTGTCCATTCCAATAAAAAAAACTCTATAGGGTCTATGGTGAAAAAACCCAAGAGTTTTCTTTAAAAATATAAATTTATTCTTTGCATAATATATATGTGGATATTGCCTTTATATTGACTTCCCCTTCAAAGCTTCTGATGCCAATAGAGACTCCTGTACTCTTTACTTCGTGTTCATTTGCGATTACCTTCCATTGGCCCTTAAATGGTAATTTTAGACTTATCTCCTTAATCCCTGCATTGTGGATTATAAATATATATTTATAATCCTCTTTATAAGGAGATTCTAATAGGTATGCAACTGACCTTTCCGGTGAGTCTATAAATTTTAGATGTTTTCTTACATCCTGGGCTTTTTCTAAGCACATTACTCTCTGGCTTTTCCTTAAGGATATTAGCTCTTTTATATATACAAAAATATCTATAAATTTATTTTTCCTGCTCCAATCTATGCCGTTTATTTCATCCCCTGCCTTGTAGCTGTTGTGGTCACCATTTTTCG
Organism: Clostridia bacterium; assembly: GCA_028278115.1. Classification (GTDB taxonomy): domain Bacteria; phylum Bacillota; class Clostridia; order Peptostreptococcales; family Caminicellaceae; genus JANQEZ01. The sequence goes on along the minus strand of JANQEZ010000113.1, from coordinate 4,012 downwards.
TTCTAAGTATCTCTGTTCCACCTTGTATAAAGGGTATTCCTTGAGAGGTTAAGATTATTGATAATGCCAGCCTATTCATCTTTACCCTCTCTTCAAAGGTAATATCGGGTCTAGATTTTTCAATTTTATCGAAAAGGCTCAGATTATCATGGGAGCTTACATAATTTATCGTTTCTATTGGCTCCAAGGTAAAGCCTTTAATCCATTGGTCATAGTCTATACTTCCTACTATACCCTTCTTTATTCCATGCTCAAAATGCAATCCGCCATTTACAAAGCCTGAAGACGTTCCGTCGTTATCTCCCTTTATATCATTTCTAAAATCATCATTGAAGACTGCTACTTTACTTCCCTTTTGGACACCTTTATGAAATCTTTTTTCATAGGGAAGAAGAGAATCTCCGCCAGTCCAGGGCTCTCCATAGATTAAAATATCAGGATTTATTTTTACAAGCTCTTTTTCAATCTCCTTCATGGTATCTATATCATGCAGTGCCATTAAGTCAAATCTAAATCCATCAATTTTATACTCCTTTGCCCAAAACTTCAAAGAATCAATTATAAATCTTCTAACCATAGGTCTTTCACTAGCTATTTCATTTCCACACCCAGAACCATTTGAATAACTCCCATCGTGATAAGTCCTATAATAATAATTTGGTACAAGTATATCAAAGGGACTATCTCCTACTTCAAAGGTATGATTATAAACCACATCCATTACGACCCTGATTCCATTTTCGTGAAGGGTCATTATCATTTTTTTAAATTCCTGAATTCTTACTTTTCCATCATAGGGATTAGTAGCATATGAGCCTTCGGGTACATTATAGAGATGGGGATCATATCCCCAGTTATAATTATGCTTTATGGTTTCATCTACGCTTTTAAAATCAAATACCGGCATTAAGTGAAGATGGGTAACCCCAAGCTCCTTTAGATACTCAATCCCGGTGGCTAGACCCTCTTGATTTTCTGTCTCTAGCTCGGTAAATGCCAAATATTTTCCTTTATTTAGTATCCCAGAGGTTTTATTGGTAGAAAAATCCCTTACATGCATCTCGTAAATAACAGACTCAGTAGGCCTTACAGCCTCGGGAATCTTGTGGTTTTCCCATCCCTCTGGATTAATTGACTGGAAATCTACGATCATTCCTTTTTTACCATTTGCACTGGCTCCTTTAGTATAGGGATCAGGGGTTTCCAGCTCTAGATTACATGATTTTACCACGTAATTATAATATTTATTTTTATGATCTCCTTCAAGCCTCAGCTCCCATACGCCATTTTCCCCTTTGGATAAGGGATATACTTTACCATCATTTTCAAAATAATTATCATAAACGATAACTTTAACCTCTTGCTGCCCAGGTGCCCATACTTTAAACAATGTATAGTCTATATTATAGGTAGCTCCCAAATCCATCCCCTGGTATATACATTCTTCATAGTTAAAACCCTCCATAAAAGCTATCCCCACTCCTTTTGAAAACTCTATAATTATTTGAAGCTTACATAGACCCAGCCTCTATAGATGTGTGCTCCTTAAAACTTAAGCTTTTTTGAAATATTTCCCAGACCAAAACTAAAATGCTTAATTCGCCTAATAGCTAAGGGCTGACAGCTCACAGCAAAACATTAAAAGTAAAGCTTCTAAATCACACATCTCTATATTGTATTTATAAGGTCTTTAAGCCCTCATACATTCCCTAATTCCAATACTGGCTGTGTAGTTTAATCACTTCTTTCTGAAAGCATCTTTAAACTCAATTAATTTATCTTTGTTATATATTCTATGTCCTCTAGCATTCCTTTGTGCAGCTAGTATTCCTTTGCTTTCATACCTTCTAAGTGTTGACGCTGAAACCCCTAGAAGCTTTGCTGCTTTGCCTATGGAGATATATTCTATCTCAGTGTCAGGTATTAGTCTTTGATTTTCACTGCTTTCCTCGTATATATCAGGGACATCCTCCTTGGTATTTTGGTCAGGTGCTAAGGCTTCATATAAGTCTATATACTTTTTCGCTGACCTATCCCAGCTATAATCCTTGGTCATGGCAGTTCTCATTATTCTCCTCCAGAGGCTTTCATCTTCATAGAACTTAAGTGCCCTTTTAATTGTATAAAGCATATCATGGGCATTATAGTTTGTAAAGCTGAATCCGTTGCCTTCGCCGGTAAATTCGTTATAAGACATTACAGTATCTTTAAGTCCACCGGTTTCCCTTACTACAGGAAGTGCTCCATATCTAAGGGCAATCAGTTGTCCCAGACCGCAGGGTTCAAATAAGGAAGGCATTAAAAACATATCTGAGGAAGCATATATTTTATGGGCTAGAGAATTATCAAAAAGAATATTAGCTGACAGCCTTTGGGGATATTTACTTGCAAGCTCTAGAATTTTATCTTCATAATTTTTATCTCCAGTCCCTAGTATAACCACTTGAACATCCTCTTCAAGAAGCTCTTCCAATACAAAAAGCACAAGGTCCAGACCCTTCATATCCACAAGTCTTGAAACCATACTAATCATTGGTATATTGGGGTTTTGGGGTAGATTTAGGATTTCTTGAAGCTCAATCTTATTGTTCTTTTTATCCTCAATGGAATTAGCATCATATTTAACAAATATTTCCTCATCGCTATATGGGTTGTATACATCATAATCTATGCCATTAACAATACCATATAGGTCATTACTTCTACGTCTTAACATCCCATCCAGCCGCTCTCCAAAGAAGGATTCCTGAATCTCCATAGAATATGTTTCGCTTACAGTGGTGATTATATCGGAATAATTTATACCACCCTTCATAAAGCTTATTCCACTATAAAATTCAAGCTCATCTGCATGATAATATTCCATCCCAAGGTCAAGCAAATCACCTAGTATTTCACTAGAAAATAAACCTTGGTATTTTAAATTATGTATTGTAAATACGGTTCTAATATCACTATATATCCCATGTTTTTTATAATGTTCCCTTAGGAGTAGAGGTATCATCCCAGTATGCCAGTCATTACAGTGTATGATGTCTGGAATAAAGTCCAAATGTTCAATAGCTTCCAGTACAGCTCTGGAAAAGAAGGAGAATCTTTCCCCATCATCATAAAAACCGTATAAGCTATCCCTATGGAAATAATACTCATTGTCTAGAAAATAAAAGGGAATCCCTTCATATTCCATATGCTCTATCCCACAATACTGTTTTCTCCATCCCATAGGCACATCAAAGCTTTTAAGTAAATTCATCTCATTTTTAAATTTCTCTTGTATTCCCTTATATTTAGGAATAACTACCCTAACATCTATATCCGTTTTTCTCAATGCCTTTGGTAAAGCAAATGCCACATCGGCAAGTCCCCCAGTCTTAATAAAGGGAACTGCTTCCGAAGCAATATAAAGGATTTTAATCAATTAAACACACCTCCTATTTAAAGCCTTGACCCCTTTTTAATTATAATTGGATTCCTTCTGTCTCCGCTTAAAATGCTTTGGGGAGAAATTTGAACATACTTATCTACAATGGCATTATCAACAAAGGTCCCTTCCTCAATGGTACTCTTTTGCATTATAATACTATTCTTTACCACAACACCTTTTTTAATCTTTACACTTCTGCCCAGTATACTGTTTTCCACCGTTCCCTCTATAATACATCCATTTGCTATAAGGGAGTTGGATACCTTAGAGCCCTCCACATATTTTGCTGGTGGTTCATCCTTTACCTTCGTATAAATTGTACCATTTTGGTCAAATAGTTCATTTGATAAATTTCTGTCTAAAAGCTCCATACTTGTCTCATAGTAGTTCTGAACTGAGTTTATGCAGGATAGATACCCCTCAAATTCATATGCATTAACATATGAAGACTTGATTTTTTGAAAAACCGCCTGCTTTAAATATTCGCTGTCTCCTAATATCAAGCTGTCATGTATTATATTTAAAAGCAATTCTTTTTTCATAATATACATTTCCATAGATACATTGGAGCTTCTTCTAGTTTTCGTA
>JANQEZ010000105.1 GCA_028278115.1 Clostridia bacterium | reverse complement strand
AAAACTCAATGGCAAGATAATATTCCATGCTGCCATTATAGGAGATGAGATTGCAAATAAGGCTGTAGACAGATTTGCAAAATATCTTTCAATAGGTATAATGAATATTGTATCGGTAATAGACCCAGAAATATTTGTACTTGGAGGAGGAATCTCAAAGGCTGGAACCTTTCTTTTAGATAAAATTAGAGCTGAGGTATTAAAAAACAAATATTTCAAAACTTTACCCGTTGGAAATATTGTCCTAGCCGAGCTTAGTAATGATGCAGGAATCATTGGAGCAGCAATGCTTGGAAAACATAATACCGTGATGTAACTATGAAATTAAAAAATAATTATATAATACAATAAAACTTGTATATATAAGTGAATTATACATATTTAGGAGGTTTAACAATGAAAAATATTAATTTGAATTTCTCTAAGTCATTTACACACAGCCATGAAATGGAATATTTAAAGCAGCCGATTTTAAAGGCCCATAAAATGCTCCATGATAAGACAGGAGCTGGAAATGACTTTTTAGGATGGATAGACTATCCAGTAAACTACGACCAAGAAGAGTTTGCGAGAATCAAAGCAGCAGCAGAAAAAATAAGAAGCAACTCACAGGTGTTTATTGTTATCGGTATAGGAGGCTCTTACTTAGGAGCAAGAGCAGCCATAGAGGCATTAACACATTCCTTCTATAATAAGCTTACTGGTGACAAAAGACCCGGGCCAGAGGTATATTTCCTTGGAAATAACATAAGTGGTACATATTTAAAGCATTTAATGGATGTAATTGAAGGTAAGGACATTAGTATTAATGTGATTTCTAAATCTGGAACAACCACTGAGCCTGCAATAGCCTTTAGAGTTTTAAAATCCTATTTAGAAGAAAAGTATGGAAAAGAGGGAGCCAAGGAAAGAATATTTGCTACAACAGATAAATCAAAGGGTGCATTAAGGGAGCTGTCAAATAGAGAGGGCTATGAAACCTTCATAATACCCGATGATGTAGGAGGAAGATTCTCTATATTTACTCCCGTTGGTATGCTGCCAATTGCAGTAGCTGGAATAGATATAGATAAGATATTTGAAGGAGCTAAGGATGGCAGAGCTGAATATATGGTGGAGGATTTAGCTAATAATCCTTGTTATCAATATGCAGCTCTAAGAAACATGCTTTATAATAAAGGAAAAATGATAGAGGTTTTAGTTAACTATGAGCCTTCACTCCATTTTATATCCGAGTGGTGGAAGCAGCTTTATGGAGAAAGTGAAGGAAAGGATGGAAAGGGAATATTCCCAGCATCCGTTGACTTTTCAACAGACCTGCATTCTATGGGACAATATTTACAAGATGGAAGAAGGCATCTGTTTGAAACAGTTCTAATGATAGAGCAGCCTAGAGAAGACATGGAGATACTAGAGGACGAGGCTAATCTTGATAATCTAAATTACTTGAGTGGAAAAACAATGGACTTTGTAAATAAAAAGGCATTTGAAGGAACTCTCCTTGCCCATGTTGACGGTGGAGTACCTAATTTAGTAATTAATATCCCACAGATGAATGAATACTACTTTGGAAAGCTTATATATTTCTTTGAAAAGGCTTGTGGAATAAGTGGATATCTTCTAGGAGTAAACCCATTTGATCAGCCGGGGGTTGAGAGCTATAAAAAGAATATGTTTGCATTACTTGGAAAGCCAGGCTTCGAGGAGCTTAAAGAAGAATTGATAAAGAGAATATAAAACCCTTACTGCCTCGCAATTTTTAAAATAGCGGGGCTTTTAGCTTATAATTTTATTGAAAATCTATGATTGTGTTATAATATAGAAATGGAAATGTAGATTTATAAGTGGGCTGTATATATAGGTAACCAACTATAACAAAGAAAGAAATTATATTGATGAGAGGGGGATTATGATATTTTATTTTCGTTCATGCAATGAACCTGTTTTTTATACATTTTAAAGGTGAAAACAGATTCATTGAAATCACCAAAATAAAATATCATAATCCTTTTAGTTTTATTACACTCTATTGTTGGCTACCTATAGATGTGTGACCCAGAAGTTTTACTTTCAATGTTTTGCTGTTAGCTGTCAGCCGTTAGCTATTAGCCAAATAGGCATTTTAGCTTTGGTTTAAGAAATATTTCTAAAAAAAGTTAAGTTTTAGGGTCCCCCATTTACAGTTACTACTAAAAGCATAGGCTAGGAGAGATAAACTTGAAGGATAAAAAAGCATTTGCAAGGGAAGTAGAGTCCATTGCTGTACGGGCTCTTTTATATGAGGTTTCAGCTACCCCAAAGCCCGGTTTAGTTGATAGGAACAATAGCGGAGCCCATAATGATATGGATTTTTTCACATTTATAGATAGCAGTGCAGTTCTTGGAGAAACCTTTTACCTCTGTACAATGGCTGGGATAAATCATAATAAAAATATTGACTCTTTATTAAAGGCCATTCGTCCAATGGGAATCAAAGGAGAAGAAAAAATGTTTGCCATTACAGATAATGTGAATACCCATAAAGGACTTGTATTTTCTCTAGGAATTTTATGTGCTGCTGTTGGATATCTATATAGGAAAAATTCAGCAAGGATATGGAGTGCAGATGATATCTGTGAGCAGGTGAAGTATATGACAAAGGAACTGGTTGATAGGGAGCTAAAAAATAAGAAATTAGACAGACCCTTAACCTATGGTGAAAAATTATATGTAAAATATGGAATTACCGGCATAAGAGGTGAAGCAGCGTCGGGCTTTAAGACCGTAAGACTATATGGATTGCCGCTATTTAAAGAACTAATGGACTCTAGGAAAGGCTCTCTAAATGGTAGGCTAATTCAAGTATTGATAAATTTAATGTCCTATGCTGAAGACTCCAACATCCTTGGTCGGCATGACTTGAAAATGCTGCAAATAGTACAAAAGAGAGCAAAAAAAATTAGAGATTTGGGTGGAAGCTTTACCGAGGAAGGGCTTGAAGAAATTAGAGAGCTTGATAAATGGTGTGTACAAAATTGGGTTAGTCCAGGGGGCTCAGCTGATTTATTAGCTGTTACAGTAATGCTGTACTTCCTTGAAAAAGCTTTATGATATATAGAGAATCCAAAGTAAATGTTAATTTATACATATCAAAATATCCGATGTTTCTAGGGATTTTTGATGTGTATAAATTAAACTTTTGACTGGAA
>JANQEZ010000087.1 GCA_028278115.1 Clostridia bacterium | reverse complement strand
GAATGTTAAAATGTTTTAGGGGAGTTTTCTAGAGTAAAAAGACCTAAAAGATTGACAGTATAAGAAACATTCAACATGTAACATTAAAACATACAACATTAAAACATGTAACATCAAAACATACAACATTAAAACATACAACATCAAAACATACAACTTCTTTTAAGCGGTAGTGGCTCAGTGGTAGAGCATCGCCTTGCCAAGGCGAGGGTCGAGGGTTCAAATCCCTTCTACCGCTCCAATTAGATAATTTTGGCGGCATAGCCAAGTGGTAAGGCATAGGTCTGCAAAACCTCTATTCCCCAGTTCAAATCTGGGTGTCGCCTCCAGTTTGGGAAAAGTCATATATATAGAAGGCATTTATAAATGCATTTTCTATATATATGGCTTTTTTCGTTTTTGGAATTGAAATCTATTCAGAATAAAATACGAGCTAACAGTATAAACATTATTGAGGATATTTGTTGATAGGACTTGTATGACTTGGTTTCAACGATTGATGATGTGTATTATAAAAAGAAAAATTTTTACTGAGCTTAAATTTCTATAAAAGAAAATTAAAGAAATTTATCAAAGTACATATACATGCAATAAAGCATATACTGTATGGAGAATAAGCAAGATACGCAATTAAACTGATTTAATGAAAGCATTTTTAATTTATTGTATCGTTAAAGATTTGATTTTATCTAAAACAGTTTTCTATAAATGACAGTAAAAACAAAATATAACAGAGAAATAATTGTATATGCTTTTTTTTACTCCCATATACTACAATTGAAAGGAGGGCTCAAAAAAAGTGAATTTACTTTCAATTACTTTATGTGAAAATGACGATAATACAAAGAAATTAGTAGATATGGTAATGAAAAATTACGGTAATGAAGGAATAAGAATAAATGAAAGAATAGTGAATGATAATGAATTTAATACAATTGAATTCTATATAGATGAAAACCTGAGTGATGAAAAAACTAAGCTGTATAAGGAATTTTATAATGTTTTTAAACATTGTGCAGCCATTGGTATATCAAATTATATAGTAGATTTTCTAGAGATACAAATAGTAGAGAGAATTCTTCACACAAACTATAGCTTTCTTAAATCCAATGAAAAGAAGGCTATCATAGAAGAACTAAATAAATGCTTTGATAATGAAGTCTATGATAAAGATATTAATGTGCCTTACAAGGTGAATAGAAAAGCAAAAATACTTTATAGGCTGATAGATTTTTTTGAAGAAAATAAGACTATTAATGTAGAGGGATTTATAAACTTTAGGCTTAGGAACTATTTAGAAGATTTATATGAAATAATTGATAGAGTGATAGAAGAATACGTTATGGAAAAGGAGTATAGGGAGTTCATTAAGCTCTTAAAGTACTTTGTAAATATCCAAGAATCTAAAATTGAATTGATAAATATAGTAGTTGATAAAAGAGGAGAATATCATTTTTTTGACGAGTATCATAAATTGATTAATAATGAATACATAAGGGGGTTAATAGCTGATCTTGTAGATAATAATTTAAATAACGATGATATGCTTGTCAGTACACTTATAACTATAGCTCCAAAAAAAATTGTTTTTCATTTTGTAGGAAATGTCAAGAATACCGAGATAATAGAAACCATAAAAAATATATTTGATGAGAAGGTTTATATTTGCAATACATGTAAGATATGTAATATGCATAGGGGTATAAGAGAGGAGTAGGCAAAGTCTACAAAAAAATCCTTTTGCTAGTTAGTATGTAGTGGCTTTTAGCTATTAGTGTCACTTTCTTGAGTAGCTAAAAGAATATAAAATCTTCAAATTATAGCCACGAAAATCCAGTGAAATTTTTGTAAGGGATAAAAATTGATAAAATTTAAGGCGACCTATGTCGTCTTTTGTTATTGAAAGGATTAAATCTATATGTTATACTTTTTCTATTGTAAAGCCAAATGATATAAGAGGTGAAAAAATGTTTTGGATACAGGTACTACTACTCTCTTTAATTGGAGCTTTAATAGGTTGGATGACAAATGTTTTTGCTATTAAGCTAATTTTTAGACCACTTAAAGCTGTTAAAGTCCCCTTGATAAATATTGAAATTCAGGGATTAATACCTAAAAGAAAAAAAGATATAGCTAAAAGTATTGGTCACACAGTGGAAACTGAGCTGGTTTCTATTGAGGAAATAATAGACAAGCTTATAGAAGAAGAAAATAAAAGTGAGCTGATTTCTGAAATAAAAAATAAAGTTAAAAAAATAGCTGATGAAAAGATGCCTTCCATTATACCTGGAGCCATTAAGGGTATGATTATGGGGTATGTTGATGAAATAATTGAAAGTGAAGGAGAAAATGCTATAAATGAGCTCAGTGAAAAATTGATTCATAAAGCTGCAAGTAAAGTTAGTATATCAGAAATCATTGAAGAAAAAATTATTGACTTTGAACTGGACAAGCTAGAGGAAATCATTTTAAATATAGCTGATAAGGAATTAAAGCATATAGAGATTTTAGGTGGGCTGATAGGATTTGTCATTGGATTTATGCAAGGTGTGATTATTTTACAGTTTTAGCCGGATGAATAAAATAGATAATATATGCAAAAACTTATTGACAAATGATTTTATTAAAATATAATTATATTAATAAAACTAGATATGTATTTTTAAAGCTAAATTTTGATTCCATTATGTACAATTATAAAATAGAATAAATAGCATTGATAGGGAAGAGTACTGTAGATACAATCTTAAGAGAGGAAATGCCTTGGGCTGTGAGCATTTCTGATATGACTATAGGAAAACTACCCCTTAGCTGTAATCGAGTAGTATTATACGAAAAAATTACCGGGCGGCAACGTTAATGCCATAGGAGTGGAAATTTCCAATTAGGGTGGAACCGCGGGTTAACCTCTCGTCCCTACGTAATGTAGAGATGAGGGTTTTTTTGTATCCAATTTTAAAGTATCTGGAGGATGAAATCTTTAGTAGCCATCATAGAGGGTTATCTAAGTAACTTAATTCAAGCCCTAAAGGAAGATATGAAAGTAAAATAAGGAGGTTTTTAATGTGGATCAAATAAAAATTACACTTAAAGATGGTTCTGTAAGGGAAGTGCAAAAAGAATCTAGCATATTAGAAATTGCTAAGTCTATAAGCGGCAGGCTTGCAAAGGAAGCAGTGGCAGGAGAAGTTAATGGAAAGGTAGTGGACTTAAGCTATAAAGTAAATGATGATAGCGAAGTCAATATTTTGAAGTTTGATGATGAGATAGGGGAGGAGGTTTTTAGACACACGAGCTCCCACATATTAGCTCAGGCTGTACTAAGGCTGTTTCCTGGAACGAAGCTGGCTATTGGACCAGCTATAGATAATGGGTACTATTATGACTTTGACTCTGATCATAAATTTGTGCCTGAAGACCTTGATAAAATAGAAAAGGAAATGAAAAAGATTGTAAAGGAAAATCTTCAGCCTAAAAGATTTGAATTGCCTAGAGATGAAGCTATTAAGTTTATGCAGGAAAGAGATGAAGCATATAAGGTTGAGCTCATAAAGGACCTGCCTGAGGATGCTGTTATTTCCTTTTATGAGCAAGGAGATTTCGTAGACCTTTGTGCTGGGCCCCATCTGCCCTCGACAAAGCAAGTAAAGGCATTGAAGCTGCTAAATCTTGCAGGTGCTTATTGGAGGGGTGATGAAAATAGAAAAATGCTTCAAAGGATATACGGAACATCCTTTCCAAAGCAAAAGCTCCTTGAGGAGCATCTTCATAGATTAGAAGAAGCAAAGAAAAGAGATCATAGAAAGCTAGGTAAAGAATTAAAATTATTTACTATAATGGAAGAAGGACCTGGTTTTCCATTTTTCCTACCTAATGGAATGGAGCTTAAAAATACTTTGATGGACTATTGGAGAGATGTTCATAAAAAGGCAGGTTATGTACAGGTAGAAACACCAATTATATTAAATAGAAAGCTGTGGGAAACTTCTGGCCACTGGCATCATTATAAAGAAAATATGTATACCTTAAAAATAGATGAAGAAGATTTTGCAATAAAGCCTATGAATTGTCCTGGTGGTATGCTTGTTTACAAGACTGAAATGAGGTCCTATAGAGACTTCCCCATGAGATATGGAGAAGTTGGAAGAGTTCATAGACATGAATTATCTGGGGCTCTTCATGGTCTTATGAGGGTAAGGGCCTTTACTCAAGATGATGCCCATATCTTTATGCTTCCAGAGCAAATCAAGGATGAGATAAAGGGTGTTGCCAGATTGATTGATGAAGTATATACTAAATTTGGTTTCAAGTATCATGTTGAACTATCCACTAGACCAGAGGATTCAATGGGTAGTGATGAAGAATGGAATGTGGCTGAAAGTGCTTTGAGAGAGGCTTTAGAGGAGCTAGGGCTGTCATATAAGCTTAATGAAGGTGATGGAGCCTTTTATGGACCTAAGATAGATTTCCACTTGGAGGACTGTATAGGAAGAACTTGGCAGTGTGGTACAATCCAACTGGACTTCCAACTGCCTCAAAGGTTTGATTTGACATATATTGGAAGTGATGGAGAAAAGCATAAGCCCATTGTGATTCACAGAGTTGCATTTGGTAGTATAGAAAGATTTATAGGAATACTGATAGAACATTTTGCAGGCAAATTTCCTACATGGCTTGCCCCAGAGCAGGTTAGAATATTGCCTATAGCAGAAAGGCATGCAGAGTATGCTGAAAATATAGCTGAAAAAATGAAGGATAAAAGTATTCAAGTAGAAGTTGATATCAGAAATGAAAAAATTGGATATAAAATACGTGAAGCACAGCTTCAAAAAGTTCCTTATATGATAATTGTTGGAGATAAAGAAGCAGAGAATGGAACTATATCAGTTCGTTCAAGGGATAAGGGAGAATTAGGAAGTCAAGAGCTGGGTGATTTCATAAAGACTGTAATAGATGAAATAGAGAATAGGGTTTTGACTGTTGTTTCTTAATTAAAGTAGTGATAGTGAAAAAAAGTCGTTTAGAAAAATCTAAACGACTTTTTAAATAATAGAGAGGTTTTTAGAACCATCAAACTTTTCTATGATTGTGTTCAAATCATCCCCTGTTAGGGTTTCCTTATCATATAGTACATCTGCTATTTTACTCAGTAGGTCCTTATTTGATTTTATTTTTACTAATGAGTCTTTATAGCATTCATCAATTATTTTATTTATCTCCTTATCTATCACATCGTAGCAGCTGCGTATAAGAGAAGGTTCGTAAAATCTATTTTCAAGGCTGCTCATACCATATTCACAAACCATTTGAAACGCCAGTTGGTTTGCTTTTTTAAGATCATCCTTAGCTCCAGTAGAGACACTACCAAATATTACTTCCTCAGCCGCTCTACCTCCCAGCATAACCTTTATCTTGTCGTAGAGCTCTTCCTTTGTGATAAGAAATCTTTCTTCTTCTGGGGTATACATAACATAACCCAAAGCTTGGCTTCTGGGTATGATAGAAATTTTTGAAATTAGGGCCGTGTTGAGGGCCTTTCCCATCAATGCATGACCTGCTTCGTGGAATGAAACTCTTCTTTTTTCCTTTTCTATTATAGTAAAGTTTTTTCTTTCTAGACCGCCAACCACCTTTTCTATTGCCATACTGAAATCTTCAAAGTCAATTATCTTTTTATTGCTTCT
>JANQEZ010000064.1 GCA_028278115.1 Clostridia bacterium | reverse complement strand
GATTCAAGTAGAGACTTTAATTTATACATCTCCAAAACGCCCAGAAACCCTGAGTATTTGTACATGTACATTAATTTACGTATATGTATAAATTAAGTTCTACTATATGAACCCTATATATACAAATAATATAGTCGAATGCTTTATTAATTTAACCTATTTGTAAGGGTTAGATACACAAAAAGGAATATTAATAGGTAAAATAATTAAATTTTGAACAATTTAGGATAATATATTAAAAAGTCACATATTTTATATAGTCTATATTATTTAAAGAAAGTATGACAATCAAGTGTTCATTGAAATTTTCTATAAAGAATCTTAGATATAATTGTTGACAATGATTAATTTTTTTAATAAAATAAAACCATAAATCTTGATAGGAATACTATGAATTAAGGAGGTTTAACATGAGAGTTGTAAATAATATCACTGAACTGATTGGATATACACCAATTGTAAAGCTTAATAAATTAAAGCCAGAAAATAGGGCTGAGATTTATCTGAAATTGGAATTTTATAATCCTGGCAGCAGTGTTAAGGATAGGATTGCACTTAGCATGATTGAAGCAGCAGAAAAAGAAGGGCTTTTAAAGCCAGGTGGGACTATTGTAGAGCCTACTAGCGGAAATACTGGTATTGGTATAGCAATGATTGGAGCAGCAAAGGGCTATAAAGTTATTTTAGTTATGCCAGATACCATGAGTATTGAAAGGAGAAAACTACTAAAGGCATTTGGTGCTGAGCTAATACTCACAGAAGGCTCAAAGGGTATGAAGGGAGCAATTAATAAAGCAATGGAGATAGAGAGCTCTAATCCATCATATTTTATGCCTCAGCAGTTTATGAATAAAGCTAATCCACAGGCCCATAGAAAGGGTACTGCCTTAGAGATTTTAGAGCAAATGGATGAAGAATTTGACATGTTTATTGCTGGTGTTGGTACTGGTGGAACTATAACAGGTGTTGGTGAAGTAATAAAGGAAGAATTAGAGGATGTAAAGATTGTTGCAGTTGAACCTCAAGGCTCTGCTGTTTTATCGGGAGAACAACCGGGGCCCCATAAGATACAAGGAATTGGTGCTGGATTTATACCAGATATACTTAATACTGATGTTATAGATGAAGTTTTTAAGGTAAATGATGATGATGCCTTAGAAACTGCTAGAAAAATAGCCTTGGAAGAAGGCATACTTGTGGGAATTTCATCAGGAGCAGCAGTATATGCTGCAATACAAAAATCAAAGGAAATTGGTAAAGGGAAAAAAATAGTTGTAATCATACCTAGCTATGGTGAACGATACTTATCGGTTCCTAACCTTTTCCCAAGTGAATAAAAAAAAGGGGCTGTCTCATAATGAAAATTGTGAAACAGCTTCTTTCTTTAGTTTTTGAGTTAATCACAGCTGAAAATTATAGGAGTTTTGTTTAGATTAGGATGCTTTTAAACACTACAAAAAGAGATTCAAGAGAATCCCTAAAAAAATCTAATTTTATAAAGTATCATGCTATCTTGACTTCGTGCATTATTACTCCACTGTTTTGATTCATCTTTTTCTGATGAAGCTTGTTGATATTATATGCAAAGCATAGTAAAAGGAATTCAGTTTTTACATTTTTCTTTCCTCTTGTTAAAAAACGTCTGAATCCATAATCTTGTTTTAGTACACCAAAAGCACATTCTACTTGAATAGACCGATTTACTCTAAGTTTTATTCCTTTCTTACTAGTGATATTTTTTGCCGAATGATTTCTATATTCAATAAATGCTTCTGACACATAAAGTTTTCTATTATTCTTAGCCCTTGTACACTTAGATTTATACTCACACCCCTCACAACTTTCACATTCATAAACTTTAATATCTGCTTCGTATCTAGAAGTGTATTTGCGTTTCTTATTATAAACATAGCTTAGATTTCTGTTGTTATGACAAGTATAAGTATCACAGGTGGGGTCATAGCCCATGTTTTCTCGTAGTTTGATGTTTTTCTTATATTTCTTTTTCTTAAGATATGCATAATTCTCTTCACTTTCATATCTGGTATCGGCTACAATCGTCTTATAGCGACTGTTAGTATGTTCATAGAAATTATCTAAAAAAGGGATAAGGGTAAGCTGATCAGAACGCTCACTTGAAATATCAGCCATAGTTATGTATTCACCTTCAACACCTATTTGTACATTATATCCTGGCTTTAGCTGGCTGTTTCTCATGTGATCGCTTTTCATTCGCATGAAAGTTGCATCTTTGTCTGTTTTTGAAAAACTATTTCTACCATCAAATGTAGCGTTGTACTTATCATATTTAGCCTGCTTTTCTCTAAGTTCCTCAAAAGTTTCAATATCTCTCTGTATCTGATGTTTTCTCTTGCCTTTACCATAGACGAACTCAAGACCTGAATCTGACTTTTTCTTATACAAGATATTTAAGAATTCATCTATATCTTCTACTTTTATAGCTTCACCATTGGTATTGTCCTTACCGTATATTTTTGACAGTTCTTCTAGTGATGCTCTCAATTTCTCCTGAATACGTGCTTCATGCTTTTTAGTGGATTTTTTCCATACAAAAGTATACTTATTTGCATTTGCTTCTATCTTAGTACCATCTATGAAAATATTCTCGAAACTAATCTCCTTCATTTTTTCTAAATGAATAACTAGCTCATAGAAAAGCTCTTCAATGAAGGGCTCAAGACGATTTTAGAAGCGATTAATTGTGTTATGGTCTGGAGCTCTATGACCTGAAAGCAGCCACATGAAGTTGATATCTCGTCTGCATGCCTTTTCAATTTTTCTGCTACTGAAAATCTGATTCATACGGCTGTAGGCTATTATCTTAAATAGGAGCTTAGGTGAAAATTCTCTATGACGTCCAAATCGAGAATATGAATCCATTAGTTTTGAATAGTTTAGTTTATCTGTAATTTCATCTATCAATCTTACTGAATCGTCAGCTCTTACTAAAATTTCTGTGTTTATTGGTAATGTTAGTTGTAGATTTCTTGTTTTCATGTTATTATCTCCTTGGTATAGTTTTGTTGTGGTGACTTTATTATACCAAGGTGAGTCCTTTTGTGGCTCTCCTTTTTTTGTTTTTGACATCAAA
>JANQEZ010000399.1 GCA_028278115.1 Clostridia bacterium | reverse complement strand
TTCTCCTAGTGCAAGCATATTGGCATTATTGTGGGCTCTGGACATTTCTGCCGAAAAGGTATCCGTCACAACAGCACATCTTATACCAGGAACTTTATTAGCTGAAATTGATATGCCTATACCAGTTCCACAGCATACTATCCCTCTATCAAATTCCTCAGATTTAACTGCTTCTGCAACCCTCTTTCCAAATTCGGGGTAGTCAACGGATTCACTTCCGTTAGTTCCGAAATCTTTGTACTCAATTCCCTTTGTATCAAGATGCTTCTTGATTGCCTCCTTTAGATTATAGCCGCCATGATCACTACCAATTGCTATTTTCAACCTAAGTACCTCCTTAAAATTATATTTATAGGATTATCAGCTTAATTAAAACATTTTTTATCCACTTAAAAAGCTCAAACCTATTATAAATTCTACATATTTCTACATATTCCTTTATTTTTTTATTTGAAATATTTAGTAATTACTTTTTTTAAGGCCTCTTCTATTTCTTCAGCACAGGCTCTATATATTTCTATTTCTTGTCCATAGGGGTCAGATATATCAATATCCTTCGATGGCCCATAGGCGTATTCCTTTAAGGTATATACTTTGTTCTTTGAAGCAGGTATCCCATGGATTATTTGCATTTTATGGTTTTTGGTCATGGTTAAAATCAAGTCCGCCTCTTGAACCAATTCTTTTGTAAGTAGTTTTGACCTATGACTGCTTAAATCAATGTTTTTCTCCTTCAAGGAGTCTATGGAATGCTTTGAAGCTTTTTGGTCGCTAATAGCCCATATTCCGGCTGATAGTATATTTATATTCTTTTCTCCGTTAAATTTATTAATCAACTCTTTTAGCATAGCTTCTGCCATACTGCTGCGACAGGTATTTCCTGTACATACGAATAGAATAGTTTTCAATGGAAAAACTCCTCCTTTTTGGACTCTTAGGTGGTGTTCGCTGCTCGCTAATCGCTACTCGCTGCTCGGATTTAGGTCGTTCCTCTTTAGTAAAAGATATTAGGGTCATGCCATGCTAGGTACTAGGTGCTAGGTTTGGGTCGTAGCTTTTAGGTGGTGTTCGCTGCTTGCTAATCGCTACTCGCTGCTCGGATTTAGGTCGTTCCTCTTTAGTAAAAGATATTAGGGTCATGGCTCCAAGTTAGGGTCGTGTGACACTGGGACAGACTGCCGTACACACTGGGAAGAGTGTGTGTCATATGAGTCAGTCCCCAAGTCACATTAGTTTTTAACAAGCATTTTCTTATGAATTGCCAGTTGTTTATGTCTTCTGTGTTTATTTTAAGGTTTCAAAGTATTGACTGAAATAACATGTAACGATCCTCTCCCATTAGTTAGACCTTAACAACATTGTATCCTGCGGCCTTCATTAGTCTGTTCATGATTGCTTGTCCGATGCCTATTTCTTGGAAGGTTTCTGCTAGGATTATGTCTATGTCTGTTTCGTCAAACTCCCTTAATACCTTGAAAAGATTGGATGCAACAGTTTCAAGCTGTTTTCTGCTTCCAACTGAAATTACTTTATCACCTTCGTATTTATCCTTTGTTTCGTCGGTGGCTATAATGCCGACTTTATATCCTTCACTTTCTTTATCCTTCTTTATCCTTTTAATACCCTTAATCATGTCATCTAAATTTCCCTTTAAAAGAATCACATCTGCCTTTGGTGAGTAATGGGTGTATTTCATTCCTGGAGACTTTGGTATAAGTTTGCTATCTTTAAAGCCTTGAAGAGCTGGATCTATGTCTACTTTTCCCACTACTTTTTCTATTTCTTCCTTTGTTACTCCTCCGGGGCGTAGTATCATAGGAGTATCAGAGGTAAGGTCAAGCACCGTGGATTCAAGTCCTTGGACTGCATCTCCACCCCATATGATTGCATCCACCCTTCCCATCAAATCATCCTTTACATGATTTTCCTTTGTAGGGCTTGGTTTTCCTGATAGATTAGCACTTGGAGCCGCCACAGGCACTCCTGATAGCTCAATTAAGCCTTTAGCAATTGGATGGGCTGGCATCCTAACTGCAACGGTATCTAGCCCTCCTGTTACGATTTTGGGCACAATTGAGGTCTTTTTAAATATGAGGGTCAATGGTCCCGGCCAAAATTCATTTATCAGTTTTTCCGCTTTTTCTGATACCTCTAATACAATATCCCATATGTCATCGTATTTAGCTATATGTAGTATAAGGGGGTTATCCGAGGGCCTTCCCTTTGCCTCAAATATTTTTTTAACGGCATTTTCATCAAGGGCATTTGCTCCAAGTCCATATACGGTTTCCGTAGGAAATGCAACGGTCCCTCCACTCCTCAGTATTTCAGCTCCTGCTTTAAGCCTATCTATATCTATATTTTTTTTATCAATCTCAATTATTGTAGTTTTTGTCATTTGTCATCAATCCTTTTTGACCTTTTAGGTCACTCTTTAGGGGCGGCTGTTGGATATACGCTCGCTATTCGGGTGTAGGTCGAATCTCACAGGTCTATTACTCTGTGCAAAGATATAGACACTCTGAAATCATCAAGCGACTTGAGCCTTAATTATAAATAAAGCATAAAAGATTATTGTGGAGATTTCTTTAAACCATTCTTTATCTTTTTGTGATTATCGTATCTATTATACATAAAAAACCGCATAAGGTTAAGGGAAAATTTTAACGTTTGATATATAATAGATGATGAGTATGTTCATTTAAGACCTGGTTCTATATTTCCCTTTAAAGATATGACCCACACCCGAGCAGCGAGAAGCGAATTGCGAATAGCCTTCTTTTACTTTGTCATCAGCAGACCCACTATAAAGCCCAGCACAAATCCAATACTTGATGTCCTTCCCATGTGGAGTCTGCTTGAGCTTGGTATGAGTTCTCCACAGGTGATGTAGAGCATTGTCCCGCCTGCAAAGGCTAAGCAGAATGCTATGAATGAGTCTGAGATTTCCCCAAGTACGGCTCCAATTAATGCTCCTATTCCCATTGGCAATCCAACTAAGAATGTAAATAGTACAGCTTTAAGCCTTGACATTCCGCCTACTCTCATTGGTGCTGCCATTGAAATTCCTTCTGGTATATTATGCAGTGCAATAACGATGGATATTCCTATTCCAAGCTCTCTTGTTGCCATGAATCCTGAACCTATTGCAAGTCCTTCTGGAAAATTATGCAGAGCTATACCTAGACCTATTAATAGTCCCATTTTTATAAAATTCCTTTCATGGACAATCTTAGAATTTCCATGATTATGAACTGCTTCGTCAATAATTATAATCGTCAATACTCCTATTATTATCCCTATCAATCCCACTAAAAAATCAGCTCTTTCAAATGCCTCAGGCAAGAGATCAAAACAAACGATTGTAAGCATTATCCCTGCTGAAAATCCTAGAATAAGGCTTAAAAACTGATTTCCCGGCTTTCCTATAATCAGTGCCAGCATCCCCCCTACACCAGTTCCTATAACACCAACTAAGAATCCTATAAATGTTATATATAAGATATTGTCCATATTTAGTTACATCTCCTGTCTAGTTTTTTATTTAATTTATATGAATCAAGCCTCAGAAGTATGTTTAGGACTTTTTTGGCAGATTGATAATGGCTAGCTGCCCATAGCTGACTGCCTACAGCGAAGATATTTAAGTGAAACTATCAGTACTTTTATAAAAGCAAAAGCATCTGGATTGAATTTCTAGTCAATAAAAAAAGAAACGATAATCTCAGGACTACCATTCCTTTTATCTATATTTTTATTAAAGTCTTAAGAGATATGATCTGCAACTCTTCGCAGTGGGCTGTAAGCTGTCAGCCGTTAGCCAACTCCCCTTAAGATACGACCCTATCACGCTCTTCCAAAGGACCACTTAAGCAGAGAAGGTGTTATAAGGGTAGTTATCAATACCATCATTATTACCGATGCCAGCTGCTTTTCGTTTATTACATTTATAGCTAGGCCGAGATTGGCGATTATTATTGCTACTTCTGCCCTTGGCACCATTCCAAAGCCTATTTGCAGGGCTTCTTTATTGCCAAACCCGGATATTTTCGCCCCAAATCCACAGCCAATAATCTTTCCAAGGGATCCTAATACGACTAATATAATTCCTATTCCTAAAGCACTTATTGCAGCCCTTAAATCAACTCCTAGTCCTATTGCTACAAAGAAAATCGGTGTAAAGATTATTGATGAAATTCTATGGACCTCATGGGATAGTTTATGTCTGCAGCTAGTCATTGAAAATACCACTCCAGAGAAATAAGCTCCAGTTATTGCTGCAACTCCCAGTTCTTCCGATAAGAATGCAAGAATAAAGCAAAATACAATTGCAAAGCTCACTATCTTATCGTCTATATTAATCTTAGTTGATATCTTTGACATTACTCTAATAAGCAAATATCCTATTATGAAGGTCATGATAAAAAATATACCTATTTTACCTATAACGAGAAAAACATTATTATTTTCCCCGGGCCTAACAACCCCGATAATTAATGTCAAAAGGATAATACCAACAACATCATCTATTATGGCTGCCCCCAGTATACCTATTCCCTGTCTGCTTCTCATCTGATCTATCTCCCTAAGGGTCTGTACAGATATGCTGACACTGGTTGCAGTGGCTATTACCCCCATAAAAAGACTTGCTAGAAAATTACTGGTAACGATATACATTCCTGCAAATACCAGGATAAAGGGTATTAGTACTCCACCTAGAGCTATTAGTGAAGATGACCTTCCCGAAGCCTTCAGTTCATTTACATCGGTTTCAAGACCAGCGATAAACATTAAAAAAACTACTCCAATTTCAGCAAGCTGACTAACGGTTTCGGTTTTTTCTAAAATCCCCATACCTAAAATAAGTCCTACCAATATTTGCCCTAAAACTACTGGCTGCTTTAATTTCTTACTTATAATTCCACCTATATTTGCGGCTAAAAGGATTATCCCGATATCAAACAAAAATCCTAGCTTTGATTCCACTCTAAAAACTCCCTTCTAATTAATTTTCATGAGAATTTATACAGTGGAGTAATTAAGTCCCTTTAAAAATGCATACAAGCATTTTTACACCTTCTTTTTTAGTTAAACTTCATTTCTTTAGTATACTCCTGCCATTTGTCTTTTTCAATTGATTTTTTATAAAATTTCATCTGTTCTTTTATGATATCTATCATTAGTTTATGGCTATACGCTTTTATAATTTTATATTTTCAAAAAAAATGTAGAAGCATTCATTGTTTTCTTT
>JANQEZ010000305.1 GCA_028278115.1 Clostridia bacterium | reverse complement strand
GTATCGGTTGTAGGACTTTTTATGCTGCTAGGTGGTAATGGATTAGTAGTTTTTACACAGCAATGGGTACACTCAGGGATAGCATCTCTATTAGTAGCTACAGTGCCCCTTTTTATGGCAATAATCGAAATACTAATTTTAAAGCATAAGAAAATGGATTATAGAGGATTTATTGGACTCGCTCTAGGCTTTGGAGGAGTTGCCTACTTAACTTTAGTAGATAAGGGCGTAGGAGTAATAGATTTTAAAGGAACACTGCTGCTGTTAATGGCAAGCCTATCATGGTCTATAGGCTCGGTTTTTTCAAAGTCAATTAAAACAAATAGCTCAATAATATCCAATATAGGAATCCAAATGTTGGCTGGTGGTATAGGATTATTCATAATCGGCACTATTTCGGGAGAGATAACAAGGGTTTACTTCACAAAAAGCTCGTCACTGGCATTACTGTACCTTATAGTTTTTGGGTCTATAGTAGGCTATAGCTGCTATATATATGTTCTGTCAAAATGGCCGGCATCCAAGGCGGGGACCTATGCCTATGTCAATCCAGTTGTTGCTGTGGGATTGGGGGCAATAGTACTAAATGAACCCTTTAACTTATCAATAGTAGTGTCCATGATAATAATTATTATGGGAGTATTTATAGTTCAAAGAGCAAAGGTAGAGGATTCTAAAATTGATATAGCTGATAGAGAAACGGCATAGGGATTGTATTTTATGAATATAGTCCTTTATTTATCTTAAATAAAACTATAAAAAGTAGGGGGTATGGATATGAATGATATTTCTAAAAAAAATAAAACCCATAGTGCTTATATTAACTTATCTCTATGTATCTTATTATGGGCATCAATACCCGTAGTAAGTAAAAAAATATTAGTTGAGCTGGATAATCTTCAGATGCTATTTTATTCGACGATTCTATCGACTTTAGTACTAGGTATTTTAGCCATACTTCAGAATAAAATTAAAGCTTTTAAAGAATATGATAAAAAACAATATGCAGTGATGTTCCTTTTAGGATTTTTAGGTAACTATCTATATTATGTGTTTCTATACGGAGCTCTTGGAAAGACAACTGCCTCCAAAGGCTTTATACTTGCATATACATGGCCTATTCTCGTGCTGATATTATCATTTATAATTTTAAAAGAAAAGGTGACCTTAAAGAAAATAGCTGGTATTTCCGTTAGCTTTGCAGGGATAATAATAATAACTACTAGGGGAAGCTCAATAGATTTTACCCTGACAGACCTTTCAGGAGATATAATGGCCCTTAGTGGTGCTCTAATCTTCGCATTGTTTTCAGTTTTAGGCAAAAAATATAATTTTGATAAGACCATAGGAGTATTTATATACTTCCTTTCTGCTCTGATATTTTTGATACCCACTGTTTCAATTTTTTCTGAATTTATCCTGCCGAGTCCAAATATATTGCCTTGGATAATTTACAATGGCATACTTGTAAATGGAGTATCCTATATATTTTGGTTTAAAGCTTTAGAAAATGGAGAGACTCATATAATTTCCAACCTATTATATTTAACTCCATTTATTTCGCTAATATACATATCTATATTCTTGGATGAGAAAATACTAATAAGTTCAGTAGTAGGTCTTATAATAATAGTATCTGGGGTCTTATTGCAATATTTAAATCTTAAAAAATAAACGCAAAACAATCATTATTTCCTGGGAAATCGACAAAACACAGGCTTAAGGCTAATTGTAAAACTTTAACAAATAGTATATAATTCATATTGTAACAAATTTATTTAAGGAGTACAGTATACATTCTTATTATCTATTTAGCAGCAACTCATTTTAGCACCAAATATCTAAAAAACCAGGAGGGAAGCAATGAATTATGAAGAAATTTCAGTAATGTCCTTTACTAAGGTGATGGATAAGGCATTTAATGTTCATAAAAAATATATAGGAACCTCGGCACTTTATCTTTTTTTATTTAATCTAATAGGGATAGTAGCAGCATTTATATTGATTTTAGCGGGGTTTTCATCCCTTGGGTTTATGGCTAATATGTTAAATGGATTTAGTGGGCCTAATATGTTTGAATTCATGGACTTTGGTGCAGTAATGGCTTTTTCATCCTTAATTATATTTATTTTTTTTGTTATATTTCTATTTGAATTTACTAAAATTGTGGGAATAGCTGATATAGCATCTAAGGGCCTGCTAGGTAAAAAAGTAAGATTTGAAAATGCTTTGGGTAGAGCATTTAAAAAAATCCCGTCTACCATAAGTGTGATAATAGCATATGGAATAATATTTGTGCCAATAACTGCTATCTTTGCAGCATTATTATTCAATATAGGCTTTTTTCAAGAATTTGACCCTTTAAATATAGGCGTTATTTCTTTAAGTATAGTTTTTGTTGCCATATATATTTATCTATCGACGATATTTATGTTTTCAATATATGCCTCTGTAGTGGAAAATCTGTATTTCTTTAAGGCATTAAACAAGAGTAGAATCCTTGTAAAGAATAATTTTTGGAGATTGCTGGGCATAAATATATTATTTAGCCTTGTAATTATAGCTATAACATATTCAGTATATTCTATATTTGGAGTCATAGGGGGGCTTATCTATATCCTTTTAAGGGGAGTAGATATAAATGAGGTGACTTTAGCAGCTCTAATCATGGTGGGGAATTTCTTAAGATTGCCTTTACAGGTCATTGTTTCTCTTTTTATAGCACCACTATCCTATATATTCTATACTCTTTTATACTATAATCAAAGATTTAAAAAAGAAGGCTATGATATAAGCTTAAAGCTTGAAGCTTTAAAAATAAAAGCCCTAGAGGAAATCAAAAAGGAGAATATAAGTGACTTATCTAACTCATCTATTGAAGATTCCAACAAAAGAGAAATTTGATGAAACTATTGAAGGGATATTAAAAAGGTTAGAATACAGACATCTTGGGGAATATTTAGATATGCTGGAGAGGCTTCAAGAGAGAGTTGTTTCCTGGCTTGAGGGGTGGCTTGGCTATATGAATCTTCAGCACAGAGGAATAACAAAGGCTGTACCCTCCATATCTAATGCTGTTATTATTATAGGTGCTGCTATAATTATTATAATATTGATATTGATGATTTTATTTATGAGAAAAATGGTAAAAAAGGATAAGAAAATAAGAACTATTCTAGGAGAGATTATTGATGATAATACTACTAGAGAAAGCCTTAAGGAAAAGGCAAGGAGCTTGAAGGCCCTTGGAAAGTATAGAGAAGCCCTTAGATATGGTTTTATAGCACTCCTTTTTCAGATGAATGAGGCAAATCTTCTATACTTAGATGAAGCAAAAACCAATAGGGAGCTGGCTTCTTCCCTCAAAGAGAGTAATTTTATAAATATTGATTTATTTGAAAAGGCAATAGGATTATTTAATGAGGTATGGTATGGTCATAAGATGATAAATGAAGAATTTTATAAATCATGGGAAAATATGATGCAAGAACTTGAAAATGGGGTGTATGGTATTGAAAACAAAAAATAGTAGAGATATATGGATATTTATTGTTTTAATACCTATTTTCCTATGGCTTAGTTTGAATTTTTCAGGTGATAGGAATAATAAATCTCTGCCTCATTCAGTTTTAAATAAGGGTTCAAAGGGTGTAAGCGTCATGTACGAAGCCATGGAGGAGCTTGGATATTCAGTTGAAATGACTTTGGAAAAGATTGAAAATAAGGACTCTAATACAGTACAAATTATCCTTACTAGTGAAAATAATACGAGTTTTAATATAAATGATAAGGCAGTAAGAAAGTGGGTAGGTAAAGGCGGAAAGCTTATACTTTTATCTGATAAATGGGAATTTATTGAAGCAGACTATGGAAAAAAAACAGATGCCTTTTATTCCTTAAAGGATAAACAAGGCTCAGAATACCATTATGGGAAAGGAAACTTCATAATAGGTGATAGTGAGCTCATAACCAATAAAGCCCTAGCTAGGGATACAGAAGGTGCATATTGGCTGTTAAAAAAAATAGAAGAATGGGGTACTTCAGGGATAGAATTCAATGAGTTCTATCAGTATCTAGACCCAAGGGAAAGGTCATTATGGAGGGATATACCCAGAGGCATTAAATTTACAATATATCAAATATTGCTTTTAATAATTGCAATTATATTTTTAAAAGGAAGAAGGTTTGGGAAGCCAATTCCACTTTATGACGAGGTTGAAAGGACAGAAAATGAATATATATACTCTGTGGCTTCTTTATATAGGCAGGCTAAGTGCTGGGAATTGGCATTAGATAATTTATATAATGACTTTTTATTGGAATGTGAAAGTATGTTTGGGAAAAGTGAATATATAAGAGAAAAATGGATAGTCTTTTGGGAAGAAGAAAGGCTTCCAAGGTTAAACAAAGCAAAGGAGCTGTATAGCTTCATAAGCAATGAATCCAGTAAAAAAAATATAAATTCCAAAAAATATTTGCAGCAAATTACTTATATGGATCAGCTTAAGAAAATTTTAATAAAAAGGAGAGAAGGTCGTTGGAAAATATTGAAAAAGGATTCGCAAAGAATATAGTAGATAAAATTAGCAAAGAGGTTAAGAAGGTTGTGGTAGAACAGGATGAGCTATTAAAGTATAGTTTAACGGCCCTTATTTCTGGCGGACATGTTTTAGTGGAAGGAGTTCCGGGGCTAGCTAAAACCCTCATGGTTAGAGCTATTGCAAGGTCAATAGATTTAGATTTTAAAAGAATACAGTTTACACCTGATTTGATGCCCGCCGATGTAACTGGAACAAAAATCTTTAACATGCAGGAAAGAGAATTTGAGCTTAAGAAGGGACCTGTTTTTACAAATCTCCTTTTGGCAGATGAAATAAATCGTACCCCACCAAAAACCCAGGCTGGTCTATTGGAGTCTATGGAGGAACAGACAGTAACCATTGATGGAGAAGGAATAGAGCTCCCAAATCCATATATGGTTTTTGCTACTCAGAATCCTATAGAATACGAAGGCACTTATCCACTGCCTGAGGCACTAATGGATAGATTTGTAATGAAATTAATCGTAGACTATCCTTCTGCAGAAGCGGAAAGGGAAGTTCTTATGAAATACGATAAAGGCTTTACAAGTATTGATTTAGAAAGGGCCGGAGTAAATGCAGTTTGCAATTCAGAGGATATACTAAGGTGTAGAAATGAAGTGAAAAATACCAAGGTAGACGAAGGCTTGATGGACTATATTGTTAAAATTATAACTGAAACAAGGAATCATCCCTTTATTGAAATAGGAAGCAGTCCAAGGGGAGCAATTACAATACTAATGACATCAAAGGCTCTTGCAGTTATAAATGGAAGGGACTACGTAATACCAGAAGATATTAAAAGTGTAGCTGTGCCCTCATTAAGACATAGAATTATTTTAAAGCCCGAGGTTTTAATAGAAGGTATGACAGAGGACCAGGTTCTTGATAATATTTTGTCAGGAGTAAAAGTACCTAGATAGATTACAATAAATCCTTTGCATTTTTCTTCCCCCCAATATCCCTAAAGCACTGACTATTTAGGAAATCAAAATGCAGATTTATAAATGTATTCTATAAAGATAAAGGATCAGGTGATTATAGTGACAATAACAAAACGTTTTATTTTTATACTTGGGATAGGAATTATAATTATAGGTGCTTCATATTTTATAGGTTTCTATTTAACAACATTTATTTTGTATAACATTATCTGTTTTGCATTATTAATACTTGATTACTCTACATCCCCTTCAATCGAAGAATTTGAATTTCAAAGGATTGAAGATGATAAGCTTTCAATTTACGGAAAAGAAAAGATAAAGATTAGGGTATATAATAAATCACATAGAAGAATCTATATGGAAATTAAAGATGAAGTACCGGATTTTCATTTTAAATTAAAAGAAGATATGATAAAGGGTCATATCAACCCCCACAGCAAAAAGGATTTTGAATATGAAGTTATTCCAACTAAACGAGGAGCCTTTAAATTTGGAGATTTACATATAAGGTATGAAAGTAATTTTAAGCTTTCTATGAAGCAGTTCAAAGTATCCCTACAGAGGGAATATAAGGTATATCCAAATCTTAAAGATTTAAAAAAGCATAAACTAGCTATGTATAATAGTAAATTTTATCAAGTGGGACAAAAATCCTTTAAGGTCTTGGGTAATGGGACGGAGTTTGAGAGTCTAAGGGATTATGTTTTAGGCGACGAATATCGTAAAATAAACTGGAACGCCACAGCAAGGGAAAATAGACCTATAGTTAATCAATATGAGCCTGAGAAAAATCAGCATGTATATCTTCTCATTGACACAGGAAGAACCATGAGCTATTCCATAAGGGGATATAGAAAGTTAGACCTTGCAATAAATACAAGTCTGCTGCTATCTGATATTGTAAATCAAAATGGAGATAGATCGGGACTTATGGTATTTAACACCCAGGTCAATAACATGATAATGCCGGGTAAAGGCAATAATCATAGAAACGCTCTGATGGAGGCTCTGTACCATATCCATCATACAAATGATACTTCCAATTATGAAGAAGCCTTTTTTCATCTAAAGAAAAAAGAAAGGCGAAGAAGCTTAATAATTCTATTCACAGATTTTGACACCATTGAAGAAGTAGAAGAAATGGCGAAAATGCTTTCAATTTTATCTAAAAATAATATTGTGATGCTTATTTTGATGGAAGATAAAAAGCTTAAAGACATTGCATCAGCACCTGTGGAAAGAGAAGAAGATATTTTCAATAAAGCAGCAGCCCTTGAAATCTATAACGAACGGAAAAAAATAATCCATAAACTCAATGCAAAGGGCATCATGTGTATGGAATGTCCACCAGAAAAACTGGCGATGAACGTAATCAATAAATATCTATATATAAAAAACCGAATGTTTTGAAGTTGCAAGCTCCAAGCTCCAAGTTGCAAGTTACAAGTTCCAAGGAAAGACATTTTTAAAGTTACTGAGCTGACAAAGAACTCCTCTTCGACCCAGGAGCTATGACCTTTACCCCTAAGAGCCAAGAGCTGAGAGCTAAGAGCTAGAAGCCTACTAGGCTTCCCAGATTGTTGACAAAGTCAACAAGATGACAGGCTTCCTTAGACGTTTTTGCCTAAATTCGGTATTAAAAAGTAAAAAAGCAGACCGACTGCTGTTAGTGCTGCAAATACAAGCTTTGCAATAGGTGATATGGCAAGAGGGGTAAAAAATCCTTCAATAATACCAGCCATAACAAGCATTATTATTATACCGAAAACTAGATATATGGCATTCTTTGCCCCTTTGATAATTGAATGCCTTCTACTATAGCCTTTAGGTACTAAAATTGAATAAGCAAGGATTAATCCAGCTCCGCCTGATATAAAGATGGCAGTAAGCTCGATTACACCGTGGGGTAGTATCAAAGACCAATAGACTATAGGGTCACCAAAGTGGTATACAAGACCAGTTAGAGCACCTAGTAGAGCACCATTGTAAAAAAGAACATAAATTGTTCCTATGCCAAAGGTTATACCCAGTACAAAGGCGTTAAATGAAACCGATATATTATTGACCATTATAATACTGGACATCAAAGGATAATCCCAGGACCTGCTGCTGTCCATTTCCCAATTTATGTTTTCAAGCATACTTTGGGGTAAAAAATAAGAACCGTTATCGGGGTTTATCGATACAAGTACCAAGCTTAAAGTAAATCCCAATAGGAAAATAAAAAAAGAAATGAATATGAAATTTTTAAATAGCCTTGCTTGCCTTGGGAATCCTGAACTAAAATATTTAAGTATTACAGAAAAATTGGTCTTTTTCACAGAATATATATGGTTGTGGGCTCGCCCAACCAGTGAATTTAAATATTGGATTGTATCACTTTTTTTAAAGTGAGTTCGGCAATAAGCAAGGTTATGGCTTGCTTTACGAAAGAGATATAGGAATCTACGTAATTGCTTTGGATTAAGCTTAGAAACCCCCTTTTTATCTAGTAAATCAGTTAAAGTCTTCAATTCCTCCCATGATTGGGAATGCTTTTGTAGAAATTGATTTTCTTTCAAAGTTAATCACCTCTTCTTAAGCTATTGTATCAAATTCATAATTAGAAATAAATGGTTAAATTACAGAAGCTGCTTAGGAAATATATTTCTTCTCGTAACTAGTGCAATTATTAATAGAATAATACTACTCTAAAAGAATAATAGATTTTAATATAGTATACTCATAGATTGGAGTGAAGATATGAAAACTGTAAAAATTACGACCCCGGAAAATATTGAGATTGAATATAGACTTGCAGGTCTGGGTGCAAGGGGGGCAGCAGCAGTTATAGATTTATTAATTCAAGCAGCAGTCATATCGGTTATTATACTTGCCCTCATGGCATTTCAGATTAATCCAAGGGATTTAGTTGATGAATACTCTGGATGGATAATAGGAGGGATTATACTACTCATATGGTTAATTGTATACGGATACTTTATAATATTTGAAATGGTTATGAATGGTAGAACTCCCGGAAAAAAATTCTTTAAGCTAAGAACCATAAGGAATAACGGTCAGCCGATAACCATAAGACATTCTATCATAAGAAACCTTTTTAGAATTATTATTGATACATATGCTATAGGAATAATACTTATGTTCTTTTCTAATAAACATAAAAGAATTGGTGATTATGTGGGAGCTACAATAGTTGTGGCTGAGGAAGAAAAGGATGTACCACAGGTTATTGTATCAAGACAGGATAAAAAATATACATATTCCATTACTCAAGAAGAATATCAACTATTAAAGGACTACTATAGAAGAAAAGACTCTTTGGAAGAAAATAAAGAAAAATTAGAAAAAGAGCTGGGAGATTATTTTGCAAAGCGACTTGACACTTTAAAAGATGAAAGGGAGTATGGGAAATTCCTAGATGAAATTTTAGAGCAAGGTCTGGTATCTAAATAATTTCTGTATAAAGATAAACGCTTTTAAACCTTGATTAATTTTTCAAAGAAAACAATGAATGCTTCTACATTTTTTTCTTTGAAAATATTAAATTAACCCTTTGTGCTAATTCATGCCACCGGGGGTATTTGATATTTCCTTTTTGTTCATGCTATGAACCTGTTTTTCTTATATTTTGTAGGTTAAAACAGATTCATAAAAATCACTCAAATGAAATATCAAAACCCCCTTAAGTATTGATAA
>JANQEZ010000297.1 GCA_028278115.1 Clostridia bacterium | reverse complement strand
TAAGATGTATAAAGTTTAGTCTCTGACCCTCTGTTTGTCTGTTAGAATTACTTTTTTTCAATTCCTTATAGGTACTATATAAACTAACATAGAAGCTTTCTTTAGACTCAAAAATAAATGTTTCAATTCCTCATAGGTACTATATAAACCTGTAATATTGCTATGGTCGAATAACATACTTTCCTCGTTTCAATTCCTCATAGGTACTATATAAACAAGAAGCTGAAGAAAAAGAACTTCTTAGGAAAAACAGTTTCAATTCCTCATAGGTACTATATAAACCCCGTCAAACCCTTACAAATAAAGCATATCACTTTTTATTATAACATGCTTTTTCAACATTGAAAATATTAAAAATTCTCTGTATTTAAGATACATCAATGGATAGAAGTGTATACTATGTTTACGTCGATCCCAGGGGTTTTTTGCTCTACTGGTGGTCGACGAAATTAAGCTCATTTCTTTTTAGAGGTATCATTTTCTATAGTATAGGTAACCAACAATAGAGTGAAATAAAAGCAAAAGGATTATGATATTTTATTTTAGTGATTTCAATGAATCTGTTTTCACCTTTAAAATATATAAAAAAACAGGTTCATTGCATGAACGAAAATAAAATATCATAATCCCCCTTACATCAATAAAATTTCTTTCTTTTTAAAGTTGGTTACCTATAGTATATACAAACTGCCCATATAGGAATAGTTTTTTATGTGGCTAGATATCTATTCCTCTCCTGCTATTTCCGTAAATAAATCCATAAAATCCTTTGTAGGCTCTACTTTTTTTTGGTTTAGGTAGAATTCTTTAAATAGCTCTATTATGTTTTTTTCCTTCATGCTTTCTAGGTATTCATTATCTATCTCTATTTCTTCCAGTATTGGGACTATGGAAAGTATATCGGGCTTTAGCTTCTTTATGGTCTTTATATCCCCCTGGTTTAATACCTTATCTGTCTCTATTTCTAGGTATGCCCAAACATCCCTGTCTTGATTTTTTTCGCATATTTCTAATGCTTCTTGGATTCCACTGCATCTCCAGACCTCTATTGGTTTTCTATTTTTCAGCAGAAGCTCCTCTGTTTTAGCCTTTTCACCGGGCTCTATATCGACTATATATACGCATTTACTGTATCCTATTTCACTCCTGCTGTATTGGAGGGGTGAGCCGGAATATATTGCCTCTACCTTGTCACTCTTTACTCTTTGGGGCTTATGCAGGTGTCCAAGGGCAATATATTGTGCTCCTATGGAGAGCTTTTCTCCCCTTACTGTTAGTCCTCCTCCTACTTGGAGTACCCTTTCGGAGTCTGAGGACTCTCCTCCCATTACGAAGATATGGCTTGTGGCTATATTAACTGTATCTTCTCTGAATTTTGAGGAAAGCTTTCCAAGAATTTCTCCTACCTTTTCCGAGTAGTTTCTTTGCAGTTGCCTCTCATCATCTATATCTCCTAGTACTTCATTGAGTCTTTGTTCACTGGGGTACGGCAGGGTCAGCACCACTGCTTTTTGTCCATTGATTTCAAGCTCTAAATATCCTTCTCCAGCCTCTAGAATTTTATGCTTTCCTATGGCTCCACTTTCCCCTTTGCTTTTTGGATTGCCAAGGAGTATTATTCCATGCTCCTTGGCAAGGGGTGTGGAGGCTGTAAGTCTATGGGGGTTATCATGGTTGCCGGCTATTACAAGTACTATTCTCTCACCGTTTTTCCCAAGCTTTTTAAGGGTCCTGTAAAGTAGACCCTCTGCCTTGGCAGGTGGATTGCTATTGTCGTAGACATCTCCAGCAATAATGACAAGCTCTACTTCCCTTTCGTCGGCAATATCTATAATATCCTGTAATATGCTTTCCTGTTCTTGCAATCTGCTTTGATTTTCAAGGTATTTACCTAAATGCCAGTCGGAAGTGTGTAGTATTCTCATTGGATTTCCACCTCTTTATCAATATCAAATAAATATATATAGCTTTCTTTAACCTTTTTTCCAGTAATTTTTTCAAGGGCTTCCCTGTAGAGCTCCATCTGGGTTCTATATCTCTCTATAATAAATTCTATTTTTCCGCCAAATACATGTCCTGTTTTATAATCCACCAATACCAGTTCTTCATCTTCTTCAAAATAGCAGTCAATAATCCCTTGGATTAAGAGTTCTTCCTTACAATCCTCTAGGTCATTGATCACTTCTAATGCCATCTTCTTTAGTATGAAGGGAGCTTCTCTATATATTTTATGGGATTTTATAATCCTTTTTCCAATACTGCTTTTAAAAAAGTTTGAAATCTTATCTATATTTACAACCTTTGCTTCTTCAAAGGTTAGGAGTTCCTTTGTCACCATTTGCTCCACTTGCTGCTGTATCTGGGAAGCCGATGATATATTCTTTAAATCTAGATGCTGCATTACAAAGTGTATGATGGTTCCTATTTCAGCCTTTGTAAAGGGTTTTTCCCCCTCAATAAAGTCTGGCTTTTTTACAAGGAATGGTATTTTAAATACTATATCACCCATATTCTGAGCGTCAGCCTTTTTTATATCGCTTACTGCAAGCTTTGATGGGATTCCTACGTCACATTCATTTGGATATTTCCACTCAAACCTAGTTTTTATTAGCTCTTTATATTTAGGCTCAAAGTCCAGCTTAAATTCTTCAAGCCTTAATCTGGCCTCTGTACTTCCTTCGCTTTTTTCAGCTTTCCTTAGATATACATGGGCTTTATTTAGAAAATTAATTGTCCATCTGGATTTTTCTTGGTAGTCCGTTGGCACTTCAGTGAAGGATACTTTTCCAAGCTTTCTTATGATTTCTCCGTCCCTATGCTTTGCCAATGCAGAGCATATCCAATCGAGATATGATTGACCCTTGACTAGATTGAAAAGGGTTGTCCCCCTCATCCACTTCTTAGCTTCCCTTTCCAGCTCCCTTACGGAGCCAATTAGAATAAGTTTATCTATAGCCCTTGTTAGGGCAACATATAATATTCTCATCTCCTCCGACAGGTTTTCCAGCTTCATCTTTCTTTTTATAGCCAGTTGGGGCAGGGTTTCGCTGTATATTCTCTTTTCTATATCTACAAATTTCGGTCCTAAACCTAGCTCCTTATGGAGCAGAACATCCTGCTGCACATCCCTGAGATTGAACTTTTTACCTAGTCCGCAGCATATTACTACTGGGAATTCCAAGCCTTTACTTTTGTGGACGCTCATTATTCTCACTACATTTTCATTCTCTCCCAGTGTTTTAGCACTTCCCATATCGCC
>JANQEZ010000292.1 GCA_028278115.1 Clostridia bacterium | reverse complement strand
ATTCCAGTCAAAAGTTTAATTTATACACATCAAAAATCCCCAGAATCATCGGATATTTTGATATGTATAAATTAACATTTACTTTGGATTCTCTATAATTAATGGCTCTATATTCTTTCAGTAAAACTTATTAATCTTTAGATTAGTATTACCCTATAGTAACCCGTTTAAAAAATGTAAAATATTGTAGCTGATAAAGTGGGTATGATTTCTCATATTTCTGTTGATATGATGAATCAAACATGATAATATACTTAAGATGATTATAAAGATAAACAATTTCGAGGTTGTTTATCTATAATATTTATACAGATTGATAAGTAGGTGATTAAATTGTTGTTGGCCTTTGATGTTGGTAATACAAATATTGTATTGGGGTTATATAAAGATAAAGAATTAATAAAATATTGGAGAATGTCAACGGATAAATCCAAAACCTCAGATGAGATAGGAATGTTTGTAAGCCAGCTTTTTAGATATGATGGACTAAAGCTTAAGGATGTTACAGATGTAATAATATCCTCGGTGGTACCGACCATAATGTATTCTCTAGAGCATATGGCATATAAGTTTTTTGAAAGAGAAGCAATTGTAGTTGGACCGGGGATAAAAACAGGAATAAATATTAAATATGATAATCCAAGACAGGTTGGTGCCGACAGAATTGTTAATGCTGTATCTGCCTTTGATAAATATGGAGGACCTATAGTAGTAGTAGATTTTGGAACTGCTACAACCTTCTGTGCTATATCAGAAAAATGTGAATATCTGGGAGGAGTAATTTCACCGGGTATAAAAATATCAAGTGATGCATTATTTCAAAGAGCTGCTAAACTACCAAGGGTGGAGCTTAGCAAGCCTAAAAAAGTCATATGTAAAAATACTATTCAAAGCATGCAGTCGGGAATTATATATGGATATGTAGGACTGGTTGACTACTTGGTAGAAAGAATGAAGGAAGAATTAAATGCAAAGAAAGTAAAGGTAATAGCTACAGGAGGCTTGGCAACCTTAATAGCATCGGAATCTAAGACTATAGATCATGTAGATAGGTTTTTGACACTTGAGGGATTAAGACTAATCTATGAAATGAATAAGGAATAATAATGTATTAAATGAATATAGAGATTCCAGTCAAAAGTTTAATTTATACATATACTTCGGATTCTCTATAATTGAGGATTAAGAAGTAGAAGCTGTATTAATCAAAGCAGGTGATATAATGAAAATAGGAAATGTCAATATAGAAAATCCAGTTGCTCTAGGACCTATGGCTGGTGTCACCGATTTAACCTTTAGAATTATTTGTAAGGAGCTCGGATGCGGAATTGTATTTACAGAGATGGTAAGTGCAAAGGGCATATACTATAATGATGATAAAACTAAACAATTGATGAAAATTGAAGAAAAAGAACATCCAGTTGCACTTCAAATATTCGGAAGTGATCCAGAAATTATGGCCAAAGTAGCAATGAAAATAAATGGTCATAATCATGATATACTTGATATCAATATGGGATGCCCTACACCTAAAATCGTAAAAAATGGTGATGGGTCAGCCCTTATGAAGAATCCAGAGCTAGTTGGAAGAATAGTAAAGAGAGTAGTATCTGTATCTGATAAGCCCGTTACAGTTAAAATAAGGACAGGCTGGGATGAGGATAGTATAAATGCTGTTGAAATAGCTAAAATTATAGAAGCTAGCGGTGCCAAAGCACTATCAATTCATGGAAGAACAAGGGAGCAATTTTATACAGGAAAGGCAAACTGGAAAATTATAAAAAAGGTTAAGAGTGCAATCTCTATACCTGTATTCGGAAATGGAGATATTTTCTCCCCAGAGGATGCAAAAGAAATGAAAGAGATCACTAATTGTGATGGATTAATGATAGCTAGAGGAGCCCAAGGTAATCCTTGGATATTTAAAAGGGTAATCCACTATCTTAAAACTGGAGATATTATGCCTCCCCCTACTACTAAAGAAAAAATAGACATGTGCAAGAAGCATTTAAGTATGCTGATAGAGAATAAAGGAGAGCATGTTGCCATAAGAGAGATGAGGAAACACTGTGCATGGTATTTGAAGGGAATCAAACATTCAGCAAGGGTGAGAAATAAAATCAATACAGCAACAAGTGCAGAAACGATTGAGAAATTCCTTGAAGAAATACCTAAGGAGTAAGCCTTTACCAAAGCAGAAGCACTATAAAAGAGGCTCTGACTGGTATACCTTGAAAATTTAGAAATTGAAAAAAATACACACCAATTAACATCTTGACAATAAATTTCAACTACATTATAATAATTCGCATAAGTATAAGCACTGAATCCCAGTGCTTATACTATTAAATATGTTTAAGTACCTAATTGCGATATAAAACTGTGGTATCTCCTTAATTTAAAATTAAAAATAGAATATCTTTGACTAGCTAAGTTTCTTAGAATAATTTTAGCCAAATAACATATATTAGGGAAATAAGAATGAGTATAAGAAAACTATGAAAAGTAAATATTATTAAGTTGAATATATTAGCATAAAGGAGATGGAATAAATGGTAGATAAAGAAATAGTCTTAACTAAACAAGGTCTAAAAAAGGTAGAGGACGAACTAGATGATTTAAAAGCAGTAAAGAGGAAAGAAGTTGCAGAAAAGATTAAACAAGCATTAGCTTTTGGAGATATAAGTGAGAACTCTGAGTATGATGAAGCAAAAAATGAACAGGCTCAATTGGAAGAAAGAATAGCTAAACTTGAAACTATATTAAGAAAGGCTAGAGTTGTAGATGAGAGCGAAATATCTAAAGATAAAGTGAGTATTGGGTCCACTGTAAAGGTTATGGACTTAGAATTTGATGAAGAAGTTGAATACACAATTGTTGGTTCAGCAGAAGCAGATCCATATGAACTGAAAATATCTAATGAATCTCCTGTAGGAAGAGCTCTAATTGGTAGTAAAATAGGAGAAACTATTGAGGTGCTAATTCCAGATGGGGTTACTAAATACAAAGTACTTGAGATTAAAATTTAACAGGAGGTGCATAGATTAATGTCAGAAGAACAAAGCCTTAGTGAAGTACTAAGGGTAAGAAGAGATAAACTTAAGAAGCTTCAAGAAATGGGTAGGGACCCTTTTAAGGTTGAGAAATATGAAAGAACTGCATTTAGTACAGAAATCATAAATAAATTTGAAGAATTTGAAGGAAAAGAAGTACAAATAGCTGGTAGGATAATGGCAAAGCGAACTATGGGAAAGGCCAGTTTTATAGATATATTAGATAAAGACGGAAGAATCCAATCCTATGTAAGAAAGGATGCCATAGGAGAAGAAGAATACGAGATATTTAGCACATATGATATAGGAGATATAGTAGGTGTTAGGGGTAAAGTATTTAAAACAAAAAAAGAAGAAATATCTATTAGAGCAGAGGAAGTAAAGCTTCTGACTAAATCACTTCAAATTCTGCCAGAAAAGTGGCATGGTCTTAAAGATCAGGACTTAAGATATAGACAAAGATATGTTGACTTAATAGTTAATCCTGAGGTAAAGGAAACCTTTATAAAAAGAAATAAGATAATGAAGGCGGTTAGAGAGTTCTTAGATAATAAGGGCTACCTAGAGGTGGAAACCCCAATCCTCAATACTATTGCAGGGGGAGCCAGTGCTAGACCATTTGTAACCCATCATAATACACTTGATATAGATATGTATATGAGAATAGCAAACGAACTATATCTGAAAAGATTGATAGTTGGTGGATTTGATGGCGTTTATGAAATGGGTAGAATGTTTAGAAATGAAGGAATGTCAATTAAACATAATCCAGAATATACTGCAATGGAAGTGTATGTAGCATATCAAGATTATGAATTCATGATGGAGCTTACGGAAAGCCTAGTTGCATATTGTGCTGAGAAGGCATTAGGAACTACTGTAGTGAACTATCAAGGGATAGAGCTAGATTTTAAGCCTCCTTGGAGAAGAGTTTCAATGCATGACTTAGTTGAGGAAAAAACTAATATAGACTTCTACTCTATAGAAACCGATGAAGAAGCAAGAAAGCTTGCAAAGGATAAGCTTCACTTAGAAGTCGAAGATTATATGACAAGAGGACATCTTGTGAGCCTTGCATTTGAAGAGTTCTGCGAAAAAGACTTGATTCAGCCGACATTTGTATTACATCATCCAGTAGAGGTTTCACCCCTTGCAAAGAGAAATCCTGAAAATCCATTGATCACAAATAGATTTGAAGCCTTTGCTAATACATGGGAGATCGCCAACGCATTCTCTGAGCTAAATGATCCAATCGATCAAAAGGGAAGATTTGAAGCACAGCTTAAGCAAAGAGAAGCAGGTGATGACGAAGCCCATATGATGGATGAAGACTTTGTAAATGCATTAGAAGTCGGTTTACCTCCAACGGGTGGCCTGGGGATTGGAATTGACAGAATGATAATGCTTTTAACGGATTCTTCTTCAATAAGAGACGTTATATTATTTCCGACAATGAAACCTATAGATAAATAGAAATTCATAATATAAAATATAAAGGATATGGATTTACTTCCATATCCTTTATAAATTATAATAACTATTTATCCAGAATTTACAATTGACATGATAATTAGATTATGTTAGTATTATTAAGCGTCAAAGAAAGCAAGACTTTTGAGATGTAATTATTTTATGAGTGGAATATACTATGGATATACGCTTTTATAATTTAACTCGTTGTGCTAGTTAAAATTTACAAATAGAAAAACCCCAGCAAATTATGTTAACCTATCTTTAATATCGCC
>JANQEZ010000263.1 GCA_028278115.1 Clostridia bacterium | reverse complement strand
ACGCTCGAAAATACGAAAATTTATTTTATGGTTTCCAAATATGTTTACCGCTTTATATATGAAAAAGATATTGTTTAATTAAAACTTGTAAAGTGGTGTATATATAATATTATTGGAAATAAATTAAAATGGATGTGATGTTGGTGAGTACCACTTTTACACTATTTATTTGGGTTGCTCCTGTTTTAACTTTCTGTTTGCTTGAGTACTTATTTAATCTTAAGACAAAACTAATAAAACAGTTTAAATCAGTACGTAGATATAGATTTTTTCTTTTTATAATCACTTTTGTTCCTTATCTTATCCATGCGTGGTTTGTCTTTTTTAGAGATGTCACTTTAAGCCCTTTAGCAATATCAATGGTATTTCTCAATATTTATTTGACACATATTCCTCAAGGTTACACTAACCCATAAGTATGTTCTATTTTTCATACTCAATTGAAATTGTTCCATCTTCTATAAGTGATACCGACAGTTGTTCTCTAACCATATCTTTTATTTCTTCCTCTGAATATTTCTTAGGGGCAATTTTCTCAATCAATGTTCCAGATATCGTAAAAGACTTTAAAAATGTGTTTTATAGTGTAATTCATAAGCAGAAAAATTTTGATTTTATGGTTATATTATTTGACTTGAGTGCAAATAACGAAACAGTTGTTTTTAAAGAATTCGAGAGTGGTTCTATATATTTACTTCAGTCGTTCAGAGATGTTTTGCAACCTGAAACAGATTATCTTATTGATACAGGGAATTTAAATCTATATAGGCAGCTTTTTAGAGTGATAATCATGAAATTTCTTCAATTATGAAAAAAGCCTTTCAAGAATAGGCTAAATTTTTCTGCCTTTTTGTAGATATAGCATCTGCTATGTCGTGGGTCACCAAAATAGCTGTTTTTCTTTCTTTTTTTAATATTGTTCCAATCTCATCAGCTACAGCAGAAGGGATAATGTTTGTAAAACTTCTTAAAAATGTAGGGGGAAATTTCTTAAAAGAATGGATAAGACAGCTATAAGTTAAGCTCTACTACAGGGTCTTTACCTTTATAGACGATTATAGTCTTTATAAAGCCATTTAATATTATTTTTCTTTCTTGGGTTGTTGCGTTTTCCCATATTAAACTAAAATCCTTTGCTTTCCTTTGTATATTAGAAATATCAACATGAGAGCCTTGAAATTCACTATTTGATTTCGATATAGAAGACAAAAGAGCTTCTATATTTTTTTTCTTTTGTAAAGCTGCCGCTACTCTATTATCAATTTCATTTAAGTCCATATGTCCAGCTCCATAGGCATCATACCATCTAGTTATCTCTTTATTTATATCTGAGAGTTCCTTCTTAAGCCCTTTAAGGACCTTTTTATCGGGAGGTGCATTCTCAGACTTTAAAACCTTTGGAATTAAACGGTTAATAACTTGATCATCATCCTTTAAGTAATTTAGATGGGCTATGATTTTACTTTCCAGCTTTATTGAGTTTATATATCCTATATTACATGATTCTGAAGTCATCATATGTGAAGGGCTTCCATGATATGTATAGCAGGTATAATATCGGTAGCTTCTTATTTTCCTCATAAACATTTTAGCACCACATTCTCCGCAGATTAAAAGACCTCCTAAAAGAGCATCCAAGGCTCTAATAGAGGAAGTTCTTCGGTTTTCCAAAATGGATTTAGCTAAGTTGAATGTATCTATATCAATTATGGCCTTATGCTCTCCTGTGAAGGTAGTATCCTTATATGGAGTTAATCCAGCATAAATGGGATTGCTTAAATAAACCTTGACCTTAGAGGCAGTAAATTTGCCATTTCGTTTGCTTTTAAATCCCGTGGAGTTGAGACGCCTTGCGATGCTGTCCATACCTGAGCCAGATATGTATTTATCGAATATCTGTCTAATAATACTTGCTTCATATTCATTAATAATGAGCTTTCCATTTATGTAATCATAGCCCAAGGGAAGGGGGCCTCCTCGCCACTTTCCATCCTTTGCCCTTCTTTCCTTGCCGAGCTTTGACCTCTCAAGTATAGTATCCCTTTCAAGCTGGGCAAAAACTGCTAGTATTCCCAGTATAGCACGTCCAAAGGGAGTTGTAGTGTCAAATGATTCCATTAAACTGACAAAGTCCACATCATTTTCTAAAAATTTTTCTTCAACTAAGTATAAGACATCTCTTTGGGACCTAGATAACCTATCCAGCTTATATACAAGTACCACATCGGTATTACTTATGTTTTCCAATAGACCCTTCAAAGCCGGTCTTTTAAGGTTTGTTCCAGTATATCCATCGTCAATATAGACATCATCAATAATCCAATCCCTTGCCCTTGAGAAGGCGGTGAGCTTATCCCTTTGTGCAGATATTGAATATCCTTCCTTAGCCTGTTCTTGAGTTGATACTCTGATATAAATACTAACCCTTTTCATAGCATCCCTCCCCGTATAGCAGTTATATGAAAAAAACCCTTAAAAAAGAAGCCAGAATATATGAATATCTATAAAATATAGGGGATAACAGAAAAGAACAGGATACATTTATTTAAGCATCCTGCTTCTCTTAACAGCCTTGTAAATCAAATATTTTTTTGCAGGAAATTGTTAAAGCCTAAAGCTACTACACATCGCCAGACTCCTCTGTCTTTTCAGTAGTATCTTCATTATCCTTAGTATCAGATATCCCTCGCTTTCCAATTGTAATTTCATAGGCGATTCTAACTATGGTTTTTAAAGCGTTATATCTTAAAGGATTCATAATATCAATATATTTCATATTTTTAAAAATATTAGTAAAAAAACAAGTTTAAAGGATTTTCAAGAAGGGTATTATAAAAATAGATTTTTGAGAATAAAATCACTAAGAAAAATCAAATATATTTTTTGGCTGCTTTATGATAATGATTATTATTATCACCATAAATCAGCCAAACCAATTAGGAGGTTGTAAAATGAAAATAGCTGTTATAGGTTGTACCCATGCAGGTACAGCAGCAATTATCAATGCTTCAAAATTATATCCAGAGGCAGAAATAACTGTATATGAAAGAAATGATAATATTTCCTTCTTGTCTTGTGGAATTGCCCTTTATGTAGGAGGGATAGTAGAGGACCCTCAGGGGTTATTCTATTCATCTCCTGAAGAATTAAAAAAATTAGGAGTTAAAACTAAAATGCTCCATGATGTATTAGAAGTTGATGTCGATAATAAAAGCCTTAAGGTTCGTAACTTAGAAACCAAGGAAGAATTTAATGATAGCTTTGATAAGCTAATTATTACTACAGGCTCATGGCCTATAGTTCCAAGGTTTGAGGGCATTGAGCTAGAAAATATTTTATTATCAAAGAACTTTTACCATTCAAACACCATTATTGAAAAGGCAAAGGACGCAGAAAATATTGTGGTCATAGGTGCTGGATATATTGGGGTTGAACTGGTAGAAGCCTTTGAAATGAATGGGAAAAATGTGACATTAATTGATGCTGAGGAGCGTATTTTAAGTAAATATTTAGATAAAGAATTTACTGATGTGGCAGAAAAGGCTTTTACAGACCATTCTGTAAAGCTAGCCCTTGGTGAGCTTGTTACAAGATTTGAAGGAAAAGATGGAAAGGTTGCTAAAGTAATAACCTCCAAGGGAGAGTATGAGACGGATTTAGTAATAATGTGTATTGGATTTAGGCCCAATACAGACCTGGTTAAGGGTCAAATAGATATGCTTGATAACGGAGCTATTATAGTTGATGAATATATGCGTACAAGTAAAGAAGACGTATTCGCTGCCGGTGATAGCTGTGCTGTTATTTATAATCCTACCGATGAACATAGATATATACCCCTTGCAACCAATGCAGTTCGTATGGGGACCCTGGCTGCAAAAAACCTTGTAAAACCATCTACAAAATACATGGGAACCCAAGGGACATCTGGAATTAAGATATATGAACACAATATAGCTTCAACGGGACTTACTGAAAGTGCCGCAGCTTCATTAGGGCTTGATGTAAAGACAGTAACCGTTACAGATAATTACAGACCAGAATTTATGCCTACCTTTGACTCTGCAAATTTAAAGCTGGTTTATGATAAAGAATCTAGAAGGGTTTTAGGAGCACAAATCAATTCAAAAACAGATTTAACTCAATCTATAAATACAATGTCAGTAGTTATTCAAAACAAAATGACTGTAGATGAACTGGCCTTTGTAGACTTCTTCTTTCAGCCCCACTTCAACAAGCCGTGGAATTTGTTGAATTTAGCTGGTTTGAATGCGAAATAATTTAAAAAAAGGCGTTAAGGCTACGGACTGAAATTTTTAGGGTAATACTCTAGAGGGATCATTTAATAAAAGAATTTGATAAACGAGATTGAAAGAGAATCATTTGCAGCGTTACGCTGCAAATGAGCTCTTTTTTTATATGACAATATAGTGGTTTAAATAGTAAATCCCGATAAATTCATACTTGTAATAATATACCTATTATTCATATAAAAAGCAATGCTAAATTATATTGACAGAAAATTTATACAAAAAGCATAAAATGCATAGATTAGATATCCAATTAAGCAAAAAATGAGTAGAATTTATCCCTGTATAGAGTTATCCTAGAATTAATGAAGTATTAATTAATCATTTTGCCTGTATTTCTTGAAAACAAAGTATT
This sequence comes from Clostridia bacterium, assembly GCA_028278115.1. Taxonomy (GTDB): domain Bacteria; phylum Bacillota; class Clostridia; order Peptostreptococcales; family Caminicellaceae; genus JANQEZ01. Next base: position 9,136 of record JANQEZ010000263.1, on the reverse strand, counting down.
CTAAGAGAATACTAGCTATGACAAGGTACAGCATCAAGGCTGTGGAGGAAATAAGGATATTTGTCGTAAGTAAAATGTAAATAGTACCTATAGTCAATAAAGCGAGTCCTATGGATAGAGGAAAATTAGAGTACATCAGTAGTATTGCATTCTTTAGAGCTTCCCTTATGGATAAATTTTCAATAAGAAATATGGGAAATATATAAAGAGAAAGCAAAATATTCATCATCATAACTACGAACCAACTGTAATTGACAAATATTATGCTGTTATCAGAGTTTAAAATTATTGCAAGGGATAAAAGCATAATGAGGGTAAATGAATGCCATAAAAGGGTAAAGGAAAACCTTTGTCTAAGAATTTTGACAAAGCCCTTTATGAAGTTTTCAAAAAGGTATCCCTTTGAGCTAATAAGAGTCTCGCTTATAGTATATTGAATGGCACCATAAAGAGGACCTGTTAGAAAACCAAGGGACAAAAGAGAAACTGCAGTAGATGCTATTATTATCAAGACCATTTTTATTACGGGGTCAAATATCTCATAAAGTCTTATATTATTCATAATACTCACCTCATGAATTATATTAGCACATGTTTTTTTTATAGGCAACCTAATCTAATAATTTATACTGTCACTAGATAATAGACTGATTGGAGAATCCTTTTATGACATATGAAAAAAAAAGAGGAGTTTTTGACAAAAGAATAATATTGAAATTTTTATTATATTGGTATGTGGGAGGGGTATCTTATTTTTTTGGAACCTCGGTTTCAAATCTCTTTTTAGTTTTCATCTGCTCATTTATTATCACTCAGTATATTGCAAACTACCTTTTAATTTCTATTATTAGTGATATACCCTTAAGCTATTCTATTACCAATAGGTACTTAAACTTGATTGTTAATCTTATTTCTAATTTTATTATTGTATATATAATCGTTTCTGCCAATCAATACTTATATGAGCAGGACATAATTAAATTTATTTTAGAGCCTATTACTTTTGGAGTGATATATTGTGTATTATATACAGGATATCTTAAGCTGGCTTTAAAATAAAAGATCAAAATAAAAGGAGTAATAATATGGTAAATAAGGCTGTAGAACCAATGAAAAGAAAGTCGAAGGATAAAATAAAAAAATACAATAGGTTTAGTAAAATTAAAGATTCCCTCAAAAATCAGAGATTACTTTATTTCTTAGCTTTACCAGCAATCATATATTATATTGTCTTTCATTATCTGCCATTTTATGGTTTGCAGATTGCATTTAAGGACTATAGTACCTTTAGGGGTATACTGGATAGTCCCTGGAACGGTATAGATAACTTTAGATATATTTTTGCAGGGCCTGGAAGAATGATGTTTCTTAGAGCACTTAGAAATACTTTTATTATTAATGCCTATAGTTTAATTTTTGCATTTCCAATTCCCATTGTTTTAGCACTTTTATTTAATGAAATACGTGGCAATATCTTTAGAAAAATAGCACAAACTGCCCTGTATCTTCCCCGATTTATTTCAGAGCTAGTGGTGGCTGGTTTTGTTATTAACCTTTTATCTCCAGATACAGGAGTTATCAATAACATACTTGTTAGTTTAAATATAATAGACGAGCCAATTTATTTTATGATTATGCCCCAGTACTATAGATTTATTTATATTGCATCAGGTGTATGGAAAAATGCTGGTTACGATTCTATTATCTACTTTGCTGCATTACTGGGTATTTCTCCGTCACTATATGAAGCTGCCAAGGTTGATGGTGCCAATAAATTTCATGTAATGATGAATATAACTCTGCCCGGAATAGCTCCTACTATAGTTATTATGTTTATATTAAGGATAGGTAGACTACTGCGTATTGGATTTGAAAAGACAATACTTTTGTATCAGCCACAGACCTATGAGGTAGCAGATGTACTTGGGTCTTATATATATAGAATTGGATTGCAAGGAGCTAATCAGCTTGATATAGCTGCCGCCGCCGGGCTCTTTGAAGCAGTTGTGGCTGTAACCCTTGTGTTCATAGCAAACAGATTATCTAGAAAGCTTGGGGGTACATCATTATGGTAGATAAAAGAAATATGAAGGCCAATTTTATTAATGATTCAAAGGGTGAAATTATCTTTGGATATATCGTAAATATTCTGATGGGAATTTGTATTTTGGGAGCTTTATATCCCCTTATATACGTTATTTCCGCTTCACTAAGCAGCGGTATTTCAGTTGACAGGGGTCAGGTTTTTCTATGGCCCGTGGAATTTACACTAGGGGCATATGAGTATCTATTTTCTGATAATGCATTCTGGATTTCCTTTGCCAATAGTGTATTCTATATGCTAGCTGGAACTGTGTATTGTATGTTTGTCTCTGTAACCGTTGCATATGTAATGTCAAGGAAAACCTTTATATTCAATAAATCCATAAACTTTTTCATACTCTTTACAATGTGGCTTTCGGCAGGGACAATACCTCGATACCTGAACTATATCAATTTAGGCATGAGTGACTCACGTATAGCAATGATAATAGGTTTTGGTGTATCGGCCTTCAATATAATACTCATTAGAAACTATTTTGACTCTTTGCCAAAGGAGTTAATTGAAGCTGCCACCATGGATGGAGCCACAGAGGCACAGATACTTAGGAAAATTTACATTCCATTATCTGCACCTATACTTGCAACGGTTTCTCTATTTTATGCCCTTGCAAGCTGGAACTCATGGTTCTGGTACTCATTGCTTATTAAAAGTGAAAGTAAACAGCCCCTGCAGATAGTATTAAGAAGATTGTTGCTATACTCTGCAGAAAATATAGATGACACAAGTAATGAAATTATCAATATAGTTGCTGGGGCCCATAATGATACTACTATTAAATATGCAATAATGGTATTATCCCTTATTCCAGTATTGATAGTATATCCTTATGTACAAAAACATTTTACCAAAGGAATCACTCTTGGTGGAGTAAAGAGTTAGCCTTAGGTAAATATATCAAATGAGGAAACTGTATAATTCTAACTTGGCACAATTGCATAATGTATATGGTATAGCTCTAGGAACTTTAAACCTAATATAAATTTTTTAGGATGGTAATTATGCAATTTGCACAAACAAAACTTTAGGGGGAATTAAAATGAAAAGAGCATTATCTTTATTACTTATTTTGGCTTTAGCATTGGGTCTGATAGGTTGTTCACCTGATGAAGAAGCTAAAAATGATGACTCTGCAAATGTTGAATCACCAGTTGAATCGCAAGTTGAATCAAACATAGTTTATGATGGTACATTCAGCAAAATTGTAAAAGAGCCTACTGAAATAAGCGTATTTGCCAAGATGGACAATGATTTTGTCGTTAAAACCGACTCTACCTTTGGAAAGTTTTATGAAGAAGTGACTGGTGTAAAGCTAGTGGGTACTGCAAATCCTAATGTTGATGATATTACTGGTCTCAACATACATGCTACAGAGGGATTCCCATCTGATATCATTATATCAGCCCATGAAGTAGATGCTATGGTGCAGTTCGCCAGTGAAGGTGCATTTGTTGACTTAAATGAGTATATGGATATGATGCCTAATACTAAAAATTTCTTTGAAAACCATCCACTTGGAAAGCAAATATATGAAGCAAGTGTTACAGCAGATGGAAAGCTTTTCTTAATTGCAGCAGCAGAAAGATTTAAGCCCACCCATGTACCGCTAATTAGAAAAGACTGGCTAGACAAGGTAGGAATGGATGTTCCTCAAACTACCGATGAGCTTGAAAAAGTATTGATGGCATTTAAGGATAACAATCTTGGTGCTGGCGGTATTACTGTACCCTTCGTTGCTAAGCATTGGGTACTAAAGCAAAATACTCCAACACTTTTGGGTGCTCGTACTGAGAGTAGAGCTACTGGTAGAGTTATTATTAACGATGATGGAACAGAATTCTATCATGGATGGAGTACTGATGAATTTAGACATGCTTTAACTGAAATGTCAAGATGGTACGATATAGGGATTTTTAGTAAAGAGCTATTCACAGAAGACAAACCAAGGGATTTATATTTCCCGTCGGATCGTGGAGGATTCACAGTGTGGAGTGCCAGCACAATAGGGTTTAATAAACAGCCCAATATGCCTGAAGGATTTGAGCTTGTTCCAATGCTTCCAACATCATATGACGGAGTACGTCTTGACCAAAGAGCAACCCATTTTATGAGAAAAGGACGTATGGGGATATCTGTAAATTCCGAAAATAAAGAGCTTGCGGCAGTTGTACTTGACTCCTTCTTGACCGAAGAGTTCATCCTTCAAAATGCCTATGGGATTATAGGAGAGCAACTTGAGCATGTTGATACAGTTGATGGACTTAAGATATATCAAGATACAAAAGAGTGGAATGATACTATTAAAGCAGAGTATAACAATAATCATAAAACTGCAAGACATGATAATGGATTTCTTAATATAGGATTATCCTTCGATGTTATTTATGATGAAGCTAGATATATAAAATATGGTGAAGAATATGGAAAAACTCCTATTGATGAGATAGAAAGTAAGTATCTTAAAGCATATGAAACAGGTGAGGTTAAATTTGTTCCAGCAGTTAATGTAAGCTTTACCTCAGATGAACAAGATGAAATCAACAACATAAAAACAAACCTTGAGTTCTATCAGGATGAAATCTTCTCAGAGGCAATTACTAATCCTTACACCAATATAGATGATAGCTGGTGGAATGAGTACATTAAGAAATCTAATGAAGTAGGAATGGAAAGACTCGTTGAGATATACAATACTGCATTAGCTAGAAATAAATAATTAGAGTAAATTATAAGCATATTATTAAATTTCCAACAAAGTACTGGGATTATCCTTTAGACCTTCTAGGTTTAGGGTAATCCCAAAAAAAATAGATATTTTACGGAGAAATATATTAGAAGAATAGAGCTAATTGATAATAATGGGTGTGATGTCCCTTATTGACCCACTAAATCACTAAACTTATAAGGAGTTTAATATATTATGAAAAGACTTGAGAATGGAAAAATTGATGGTATTAAATTAGCTTATATTGGCGGCGGAAGTAGGCAATGGGCTAGAAATATTATGTCCGACTTAATTCTTGAAGATAAAATAGGTGGAGAAGTTAGGCTGTATGATATTGATAAGGAGTCAGCAGAAAAAAATGCAATAATAGGAAATATGTATAACAGCGTAGCTGGTGCTAAAACTAAGTGGAACTACAAAGCTGTTGAAACCCTTAAGGAAGCCCTTGCTGGAGTTGATTTTGTTATTATATCAATAACCCCGGGAACAATTGAGAAGGAAATGTATTCTGATGTTCATACACCTGAGAGCTATGGTATCTATCAAGCTGTTGGAGACACCGTAGGTCCAGGGGGATATATGAGAGCTCTTAGAACAATTCCTATGTATGTTGAATTTGCCAATGCCATTAAAGAATACTCTCCTAATGCTTGGGTTATAAACTATACCAACCCTATGACATTATGTGTTAGGACCCTGTATAAGGTTTTTCCAGAGATTAAAGCCTTCGGTTGTTGTCATGAAGTCTTTGGAACCCAGGAACTATTGATGAAAGCCTTAAACGATGAACTTGGATTAGAAGTTACCGATAGAACGGAAATAAAGGTTAATGTTACAGGTATAAACCACTTTACTTGGCTTGATGAAGCATATTACAAAGACATAGACCTATTACCTATATACAGAAAGTTTGCAGATAAACACTATGAAAAGGGTATAATAGAAGAAAAGGATAAGGGTGATCCCTATAAAAATGCCCATAGAGTAAAGTTTGATTTATTTAGGAGATATGGTCTTGTAGCAGCCGCTGGAGATCGACATCTTATTGAGTTTGTTCCACAGTGGTATCTTCGAGAGAAAAGCGACCAAGAAAAATGGACTTATTGGCTCACAAAGGTGTATACAAGAGTAGCAAAATTAAGGAAAAAGAATAAAGAAGGAGAAGACATAATTTCCGGCAAAGAAGAACTAGTAATCTCACCATCCGGGGAAGAAGGGGTACAACAAATCAAATCTATACTTGGGCTAAGAACAATGATAACCAATGTTAATCTTCCTAATAATGGTCAGATTTCTTGGCTGCCTAAGGGAGCTGTAGTAGAAACAAATGCTACCTTTAAAAGTGGCTCCGTAAAACCTGTTCAGACCAGTGAAGTGCCTTTAAATCTTCAAAATCTAATAATTCAACACTCTTTAAACCAAGAGTCAATTATAGAGGCATTCTTTAAAAAAGATAGACAAGGAATTATTAATATATTTGCAAACGAACCAATGATTAGAAGATTATCATTAGATGAATCAAAGGAGCTATTTGAAAAAATGGCTGAAAAAACTAAGACCTACTTACCAGATTGGTTATTGTAGTAAAGATAGCTTAATAGATTATGCGAGGTAAAAATAATGGAAAATAGATATTACTATACTGTTTCACCAGAGAACTCTCTAAATATATGGAAGTATGATGAAGCTGAAATTTTACCCTATGAATCTCCAATTGTTCCATGTAATAGGGAATATTATCGACAAATATCAATACAAGCAACCAGCATGGAAGATATATCAAAGATAGTTTATCCCGTTAGAGAAAAATTTTTAAAGGATGATAAAATATCTGATATTAAATATATAGATAAAAAATTTTCAAAGCTATATTTCCCGTGGGAAAACAGAAAGGTGAATTTTTCTACCTTTTGTCATAACCCTGCTGTTTTAGGTATTTATGCACGCTGCTACATTAAGAGTGAAAAAAATCAAAGGATTCCACTTCAGTTAATCACCTGTGGAGCTGTAAAAATGTGGGTGAATAAGGAAGAAAAAGTACTTTTTAAGCCCTATAAAAGAAATGTTCCAACCTCCCATGCTTTTCAACTGGAATTAAGCCAAGGAGAAAATGAGATACTAATATACGCAAATGACCTAGCTGAAAGGGATGTGTTTTTCTATTTTGAGCTTATTAATAAGAGTGAAAAAGATATCAATGTGTATGTACCATTAAAGCAAAAACAAGAAGATATTAACTCAGCTCAAAAAATCCTAGAATCCTTGTATTTCGAGAAAGACTCCTATTATAAGGGTAAAGTAAAACTATTTTACGATAGCAGTATACTTAAAAATGAACTAAAAATAACCTATGGACCCAATGAAGTCCAGGGTATTTTAACAAAGGATAAAAATTATATAGTTCTAGCTGATTTCGATAACCCTGATGATAAAAGATTAGAAGGAGTCAATGCCTCAAAGTTTTTAGTTAGTACTAATATTGATGGACTTGATATTACTAGAACCTTATTCGTTGCCGTATATTCTAAAGCTTTCAAAGCTATAGAGATGGCTGACACCATAGAGGGAAGAAAAAAGCAAACACTAAAGCTGTTTAGCGACACTACTCCCGACAGGTTCTGTGCAACAGTTCTAGCTATTTTAGAGGTGCAAATGGAGTTTACGCCATTATGTAGAGAAATACTCGAAAGCGAGCTTAGCAGAATAGAAAAAAAACTTGATTGCTCTGACTTTAGACTTCCCATTATCCTGTTGACGGTTTACAGGTACAGCCATCTAATACCACAGGATATACTTGATAGGATAAAGAAGGCGGCTCTAAGCTTTAGATATTGGATTGATGAGCCAGGTAATGATGTGATGTGGTTCTTTAGTGAAAACCATGCTATGTTATTCCACACATGTCAATACATCGCCGGTTACTTATATACCGATGAGGTATTTACTACAAGTAATAGAAGCAGTAAGGATCAGGAAGATTATGGATATAAAAGACTTATTAAATGGTTTGATGAGTTCTTAAATAGAGGATATGAGGAGTGGAATTCATTAACATATTTACCCGTTGATTTTATAGGCTTTTTCACTTTGTATGAAATGGCTAAACACGATGAAATAAAACAGCTTGCTAAAAAGGGGCTTGATATGACCTTTGAGATTATAGCCTCAAATCTTCATAATACCATCTTCTCAACCTCTTATGGAAGAATTTATGAGGATTATCTAAAGAGCGTAGAATTTGGCGAGCTTAGCATGTACTCTTGGATCGCCTATGGACAGGGAAGTGTTAATAACAGAAATAAAGCCACTGTTTTATTTGCATGCAGCAGCTATATACCCCCTGACTTTAAAAGTCTTAGAGACTTATCAAATAATAAGGCAGTGACAATAGAAAGGATACAGGGCTTTCATAAGGTATATACTTATATTCACAAGAGAAAAGAATATTCTATTGCAGCAGCCCTTGGTTACTACCCATTCTCAAAGGGTCTACAGCAGCATATGTTTAATCTATCCTTTTCTGAGGACGAAATACCTATTTGGATAAATCATCCCGGTGAAAGTGTATTTTCTGGTGAAAACAGACCCTCATATTGGGCGGGAAATGGAAGCATACCATATGTAGAGCAATATAAAAATATAGTAATGATGGGCTACGAACTCTTCAAGGAAGATGATGTAAAATATATTCATGCATATTTACCTCTTGGTGAGATGGAGGAGTATAGATATGATGATAATTGGTTTGTATTTAAAAAGAAAAATGCCTATGGTGGAATATATTTTTTAAGAGGCAGTAAAATAACAGACTACGGTGCCAACAGTAACAAGGAGCTTATATCCAACGGACTACAGCATGGTGTAATAGTAAAGTGCTCCACCAGCCATGAGTATTCAAGCTTCAATGAGTTTGTAAGCTCTCTTACCAAGTCAAGGATTGAGTATTATTCTCCAAGACATATGCTCTACGAGGATTCACAGTATGGCAAATTTGAAATGAAATATACTGAGGGTCTTAAGCTCAATAATAAAATGGTTGAACGCAAGGCTGTAGATGGTCCTGTAGTAACAATTAAATAGATATTAAAAGGGGATCTATCGGAAAATAGCTCCATGGAAAAATCAGTATAGCTCGTAAGAGAAATACTGGTTTTTTTATAATAAAGAAAAACATGCCAATATATCCGTCCCCTTGTCTGTACAAGTTCCAAGTTGCAAGTTCCAAGTTGTAAGTTCTAAGTATTAGGGTCTTTCTAATAAGTTTCATAAGATGATAATTAGGGTCTAGTAAAAACTGTTTATCCTGACTT
>JANQEZ010000289.1 GCA_028278115.1 Clostridia bacterium | reverse complement strand
TTGTTATAGCTATAGCTTTTATTGTAGGTATAGTAATTCAATATCACTTAAGATTGCCTATGGGTATTATTTTAGGAAGTATTGCTGCTGTAATATTGCTTATACTGCTTTTGATATTCAGAAAAAGTGGATTCATTGCATATGCCCTTATCTTACTTATAGCACTTTTGGGAATACTTGATTTAGAATATAATTATATTACTGGAATACCAATAAAGACATTTGTCGATAATGATGTGGAGATAATTGGAGACTGCATACAAAGGGAAGTGATGGATAAAAGTACATATATACTAAAAACTGATAAGATCATATATGAAGGAAAAAGTTTTTTAATAAAGGATAAAACATTATTGAGGATATTTAATTATGATGGAGAAAGCCTTCATGATAAGAAGATAAAGGTTAAAGGGATACTGGAAGAGCCGGATACTGCTAGGAATCCCAAGATGTTTGATTATAATTTATATCTAAGAACAAGTGGTATCCATACCACTTTAAATACAAAGTCCAATAAAATAGAAATAATGACAAGTTCTAATCTCCCGTATATTATAAAGCTTAGACACAGACTAAAAAGCTTTATATATAGTGAAATATTTAATAGATTTCCTGGATTGCATGGAAAGGTTGCCCTTAGCATTATATTTGGAGATAGAAGGATATTAGATGATGAGCTATATGAAACCTTTAAGGCAAGTGGTACAGCCCATGCACTAGCGGTATCTGGCCTACACTTTGGCATATTATTTCTTTTCATGGATTATATATTGGGTATATTTAAAATACAGGTGGAATATAAGACTATTATTTTATTATCTACTATTTGGAGCTTTGCCTTTATTGTGGGATTTACTCCTTCGGTAATTAGGGCCTCCTCAATGATTACCCTCTTTGTTATTTCTAGTTTACTTGATAGACGATATGATTTATTTTCATCCATAGCACTTATTTCTATAATCAGCATTGTTATAAATCCCTTTATAATATTTAATGTAAGCTTTCAATTATCTTTTTTTGCTGTAATATCCATAGGATTGTTTAACAAACCTATATACAATAAGCTTGAGAAGCTCCCAGAATTTCTGAGGAAAATCCTTGCTGTCACCTTAGCAGCTCAAATAGGAACAGCTCCCCTGATAGCATATCATTTCAACATTTTTTCGCCAGTTGCGGTGGTATTAAATATACCAGTTGTTTTTCTATTAGGCATTATCATGCCTGTTAGCTTAGTCTTTTTCGTTTTTCTATTTATAAATGGCAGCATTGCAGAGCTTATAGCTGTCATTGATAAAATATTTATAAATATTTTAGTGGGTATCAATTCCCTATCTTCATATATTCCCTTTAGTAAGTTTGATGTTGTTTCTCCAAGTCTTACGTATATTGTAATCTTTTATATTGTACTGATTCTTATTTGCTATAAAGACAAATTTCCATACATTAAAAGGCTGAAAATCAAGGACATATGTATAACAATTTTGATTGTGACCATTGTTATAAACTCCTTCCATCTTATCTTTCCCAAAAAACTGAAAATAACGTTTATTGACGTTGGACAAGGAGACGGTATGCTAATCCAGACACCAAGGGGAAGAAATATTTTAGTTGATGGAGGTAAGGAACGGGGGGATTTTTTATCTGAATTTTTGCTGAAAAATGGTATATCATATATTGACCTTATATGTATTAGTCATTTCCATAATGACCATACAGGGGGAGTATTGGATGTGCTTAAAAATATTAAGACTAGCTCAGTGGCAATTGGAACTAAGGACTATGCATCTGACGAATGGGAGAAGATAGAGGGGATTTGTAATGAAAAGGGCATCAATGTAATTGAGTTTAATAGGGGAAAGTCAATATTAGTAGAGGATGATTTGACTTTAATTTCACTTCATCCAAAATCTAGAATAATGACAAAAACAAATGATGATGCAAATAATAATTCTAAGGTTCTTCTTTTGAAATATAAAGATTTTAAACTTCTACTGACAGGGGATATTGAGGCGGAAGCCGAGATGGAAATACTTAAGGAAAATGCTAGAGTAGATATAGATGTTTTGAAGGTAGCCCATCATGGCAGCAAGACATCCACTAGCAAAGAGTTTATTGATTTCTTTAGTCCTGAAATAGCAGTAATTCAAGTTGGAAAAAACTTTTTTGGACATCCACATCTGGACACCCTCAATAAGCTAAATGAAAGAGGAGTAAAAATCTATAGAAATGATGAAGATGGAGCTGTTATAATAGAGACTGACGGAGTAGATATTGATGTGAAAACTATGATAAAATAACAATGCTATAGATGTGTGACTTAGAAACTTAGCTTTTTTTCGAGATATTTGCTAACCGAAACTACAATGCTTATTTGGCTAATAGCTAATGGCTGATAGCTTATAGCAAAACCATTGAAAATAAAGAACTTGCAAATTTAGGCTAAAAAGATTATTGCTTAGGAGGAAACGATGGGATACAAAACTCTGTTAAAGGATATAAAAGAAAATAAAATTGCTAATGTGTATTTGATATATGGAAAAGAGAAATACTTGGTTGGGAAATCAATTGATGCCATTAAAAATAGATATTTTAATAGTACCAATGATGAAAGCTTCAACTATAACTATTTTGACGGAATCAAGGAAGATATAGATGTTATTTTGAACTCCTGTGAAACCCTGCCCTTTATGGGAGAAAGGAGGGTTGTCATAGTCAAGTCTAAAGAGCTTTTTAGTGGAAATAAGAATATACTAAGCAAGGATGATGAAGACAAGTTAGCAAAATATGTTTCAAATCTTCCAAAGACAACCTGTTTAGTATTTATAGCAGGAGAAAAAATTGATAAGAGAAAGAAAATAGTTAAAGAAATAAAAAGTAGTGGGAAAATACTTGAACTAAAGAAATTAGATAAAACTACCCTGTTAAAGTGGATTCAGAAATTATTAAATGCTGATAATAAAAAAATAAAGCCCTCAACATTAGAAGTCCTTATAGAGTCTTTAGGTTATCTGGATAGGGAATCCAGCTCCACACTATATGATGTGGAAAATGAAATAACGAAGCTATGTAATTATGTAGCAGGGAAAAGTATTATTGAATCAGCCGATGTAGAGAAAATAATGAGTAAACCCATTGAAAATAATATTTTTTCTCTAGTGGATGCCGTTGGAAATAAAAACAGTAGCCTAGCTTTAAAGATGTTCAATCAGATGCTGATTGGTGGTGAGCCTGAGGGAAGGATATTACATATGATTGTTAGACAATTTAAGATTCTAAACAAAGTTAAGGTTATGCTGGCAATGGGATATACAGCTATAGCAATAGCTCCTAAAATATCTTTGCCTCAATATATAGCTAAAAAATATGTAAAGCAATCCAATTCCTTTAGTCAGAAGGATTTACTAAATATATTGAATTTAGCTGTAGAAACAGAAAGAAAAATGAAGACAGGGAAAATGGCACCGAAGCTTGCAATAGAACTTTTGATTACACAGTTCTGCAGCGGGTAAGATAGGGGCAAGGTGCGAGGTACAAGTTACAAGATACAAGTTTTTATGTCATTCTTTTAGGTTGGTTATAATAAGAAAATATAAAAATATAATGAAATCCCAGATAATAACCTGGGATTTTAATATTTCCAAAAAATACAAAAAGCGTATCTCAGGTTACGCTTTTTTGCAGTGGGTTTTTACGACGGGGTTTTTAACTTAAAGACATTAACCTACTTAGCAGATGCTTCAAGTTGTTTTAATTGTTTTGCTAATCTTGAAATCTTTCTAGCAGCATTATTCTTATGAAGGGTATTCTTCGCAGCTGCTTGGCTGATTTTCTTCTGAGCATGACGGAACTTTTCAGTTGCTGATTGAATATCTCCAGCTTCTACTGCCTCGTTAAATCTTTTGATAACAGTTTTAACCATTGATTTTCTTCTTTTGCTTTGCTCAGTTTTCTTAGCTATAACCTTAATTCTTTTCTTAGCTGATTTAATATTAGCCAATGTTTTCACCCCCTCGTTAGCTGTTTAACACGTGTAATTTTATCATGTATGAAACTAAAATGCAAGCCCATAATCTAATATTATTTTTTTATTTCAGATTTGTTAAGAAAACATTATTTTGAATAGAGATTAGATTTTTAGAGAAAATAATCATAATTAGAAAATCTTTTTAAATCATATATGGAGGTGCTGTATGTTTCAAGTAAGAACAGATTTAGCTGTTGAATCCAGAGAGCTATATCAGGAAAATAAAAGTCAAGAGATTCCAGGTGTTGAAGTAGAACAGCCTAAGATGAGTAATGATATTGAGATAACAAGGGTAAAAATTATTGATGATGAGGGAAGCAGACTGATGGGAAGACCCAAAGGCAGTTATATAACTTTAGAGGCAAGGGGGCTAAAAAGTGCCGATGCAGATTTAAAGGATAATGTTAGCAAGGCTTTAGCTAAAGAGCTGGTCAGTGTAATACCTAAAAAACAAAATATAAATACATTGGTGGTGGGTCTTGGGAACTGGGACGTAACGCCTGATGCACTGGGACCCGAGGTGATTTCTAAGATTCTGGTAACCAGACATCTTTTCAAAATGTACAATAAGAGCGAAGACCCTTCAATGTCGTCTGTTAGTGCTGTGACACCCGGTGTAATGGGTACTACTGGAATTGAAACCTCCGATATTATTACGGGAATAGTTGAAAAGTCAAAGCCTGATTTAGTTATTGCAATAGATGCACTTGCATCTAGAAAGATGGAAAGGGTAAGCACAACCATTCAAATATCCACAACGGGTATTAGTCCGGGCTCTGGAGTAGGTAACTTAAGAAAGCAATTAAATGAAGAAACCCTTGGTGTGCCTGTTATTGCAATAGGAGTCCCAACTGTTGTCGATGCAGCAACAATGACTAATGATACTATCGGCATGGTTGTAAAGGCATTAAAAAGCCATTCAGAGCAGGGTTCTGAATTCTTTAAATTATTAGATGATATGAAGGAAGATGAAAAATATGCATTGATTAAAGAGGTTTTAGAGCCATATGGTGCAAACGTAATTGTAACAACAAAGGAAATAGACAAGATAATTACTGATATATCTCAAATAATTGCAAATGGTTTAAATATTGCTTTGCATCCAGGGATAGACTTAAAGGATGTAAACAGGTATTTACAGTAATAAATTTTTAATATTGATTATTACATAGCTTTAATCATATAAGCTTTTGCTGATACATATAATTAAGTGTGGACATCCATTGATAAAGGAAGCGAGGGGGCATAAGATGAAAAGAGCCAACAAAAGGTATGATATGGTAAGCTTTTTAGTAATGCTCATTACTATAATGATGATAGCTTTGGCAGGAAACATATTGATTTTTAACAATCAAATGATTGTTGCTATAGCCCAAGGTCAAATAAATGAAAATGAAAAAAGCACAGAAAAATTTAGCGAGAACATCTTTATTCATATTATTAATAAGTCCATGTCTTTACTTGAAATCAGCTATAAAGAAAATGGCGGAGAAGGTACTACAGATTTACTTAGAAATTATTTTACAAAGGCAGTAGATATAAATTATGAAAGTCCAAAGTCTTTGATTAAAGCACAAATCCCCATGCTAAAGAATGTTGAGAGAGAAATGGGTGTAGTTGTTGAAGTCGATGGAGGAATAGAGGATAACGACGGTGATGAAATATATATAGCAAAGGAATACTTAGAAAATGATAATGAACCTATAGTTACTGGTGATGGAAGTAATCCTTATAAAAGTGATATTCAGGTGATAAATATTGATGATGAAAGTAACAACCAAGCAGCAGAGGCGGAACCTTCGCAAAATCAAAACCAAGGATTGACCAGTGAAATAGAAATAGTAAGTACACCCGTTCCTAAGGCTATAAATATTAGACACCCTAAAGATGAACCATTAATCTTTATATATCATACCCACGGTACTGAGTCATATAAGCCCGAATCAGTTGGGAATTATCACTCCCTCAATCGTAAATACACTGTTCGTAGGATTGGTGATTTATTTGAAGAAAACCTAAGCAAAAGTGGTTACAAAGTGATTCATGACGATACGCTTCATGATTATCCATCCTATCAAGGCTCCTATAAACGCTCTTTAGATACTCTAAATAAGAACCTAAAGGCAAATGACAGCTTAAAGGTAATCTTTGATATACACAGGGATGGAATAAATGATATCGACAAACTAGATCCCGCCCGCTATGAATCAATAAGAAATAGAAGTATTGTCAAAATAAATGGAGAAGATGTGGCGAGATTTCAAATTGTCCTTGGAGGAGATAATGAGAATCTAGAAGAATTGAAGCAATTTGCCTATTATTTGCAGGCAGTAAGTGATGAGATGTATCCAGGCTTTGCAAGACCTATTTTGCTAAAAAAGTTTAAATACAACCAATATAAAAGTGATTATTATGCATTACTTGAAGTAGGAAGTAATGTACATACTATAGAAGAAGCTGAAAGGACAGCTAAATATTTAAGTGAGGTTATAAATCAAGCATTAAGAAAATGTGTTGTATATGAATAAGATTAATTATTAAGAGATTTCTATTTTGAAATCTCTTTTTGCATTTGAAGGAATAAAAAAAACATATGTGTCAAAAATATAAGAATAAATGTTATTTGGGGAAATTGCATAATATTAGTAAATATTCTAATAGTCATATTATATAGATGTGTGACCGAGAAGTTTTACTTTCAATGTTTTGCTGTTAGCTGTCAGCCATTAGCTATTAGCCAAATAGGTATTGTAGTTTTGGCTTAAGAAATATTTCAAAAAAAGGTTAAATTTCTAAGTCACACATCTATATCTACTATGAAATTTTACTGAGTTACAATTATGAAAATACGATATTAAATTTTGATTTTGTAAAGATGGTGATAAAATGAACAGAGTGGAAAAAATGAGAGAAAAAAAACTAAATAGAGCTAAAAATATAAAAGGTTTTTTTGTCAGTATATTTTCATTTGTTCTTCTACTCTTAATATTGTACATAGGTCTGGAAATTGTAGATGAGACAAATCGCTCCATGATGTCCATGAAGGACCCCAGTTTCTTTAGTTATAACAAGTTGGATGAGAGAAATGCAGAGATTATTTTCTGTGGAGACAGATATTTAGTCAACGTTGAACAAATCAATACATTTGTTTCAGGCACTAAAGAAGTGACGGAGTATACTTTGGAATATATGAAGAACTTTGCCCAGGAGAAGGGGGAGATTGTAGCTAAGCTGGTAGATGATATGTTTTAGGATAAAGCCGAGTATGAAGCTCGGCTTCAGTATTTTCACTATTTGATAGCAATGCTATTATAAAGGTTAATAAGTTTGATTAAAAAAAGTAGAAGTATCCATTATTTCAATAAAATCTATTTTAAGTTTAAATATATCATTACTATAGAAAAATTTTAGCTTATAGACTATCTTTACTGGTAAATATTAAATCATTAAAAAAACTACGAACTACTAACCACAAGCCACTAACTGAAAAGCGTTGCCAGACGCTTTTCTCCTGTACTACTAAAATTTATTATGTTATAATTGTTAGAGGTTATCGAACCTAGTTATTTTTTTGTTTGAAGTGTATAAAAGGGAGGAAGTAGTATTAATGTCAGATAGTCGTCAAAAGAAAATTCGGAATTTCTCTATAATTGCCCATATAGATCATGGAAAATCTACCCTAGCCGATAGGTTAATTGAAAAGACAGGACTCCTTACTGAAAGAGAGATGAAGGATCAGATATTGGATACAATGGATCTAGAGAGGGAGAGAGGTATTACCATTAAGCTGCAAACTACAAGGCTTGTATACAATAAAGATGGTGAGGAATATATATTAAACCTTATAGATACGCCAGGTCATGTGGATTTTACATATGAAGTATCTAGGAGTCTTGCAGCCTGTGAGGGAGCAATATTAGTTGTAGATGCAACACAAGGGGTTGAGGCTCAAACTTTAGCTAACGTTTATTTGGCAGTAAATCAAGATTTGGAGATTCTTCCTGTGATAAATAAAATTGATTTACCTAGTGCTAGGTCTGATGAAGTTAAAAAGGAAATTGAAGATGTTATAGGAATAGAGGCGGGTTATGCCCCACTTATTTCAGCAAAGGAAGGCATAAACATAAAGGATGTTTTAGACGCTATAGTTCAATATGTTCCAAACCCTGAAGGGAATGAGGATGCTCCCCTAAAGGCACTTATCTTTGATTCCTATTATGACAGCTATAAGGGTGCAGTTGCCTATATCAGAATTAAGGAAGGCTCAGTTAAAAAAGGAGATGAAATTCTCATGATGTCTTCCGGGAAAAAGTTTGAGGTAAATGAGGTTGGAGTATTTTCTCCAGGACCTAGATCGATAGATGTCCTTAGAGCTGGTGATGTAGGATATATTACTGCAAGTATAAAGGAAGTAAAAAATTGTAGAGTTGGGGATACCATAACCAATGCAGATAATCCATGTGATGAGCCTTTGGAAGGATACAAAAAGGCGACGCCAATGGTATACTGCGGTATATACCCAGCCGAGGGACAAAAATATGAAGATATAAGGGATGCTCTAGAGAAGCTGCAATTAAATGATGCGGCACTGGAGTTTGAGCCTGAAACCTCAGTTGCCCTTGGCTTTGGATTCAGATGCGGATTTTTAGGACTGCTTCATATGGAGATAATCCAGCAGAGGTTGGATAGGGAGTTTGATTTAGATATAATTACAACTTCACCTGGAGTTATATATAAAGTTACAAAAACTAGTGGTGAAATCTTAATGATTCAAAACCCTTCAAATTTACCTCCTCAAAGCGAAATTGCATTTATGGAAGAACCAATAGTCGATGCAAAAATAATGGTAAATAACGAGTTTGTAGGTAATGTAATGGAGCTGTGTCAAGATAGAAGAGGTAATATGCTTAATATGGAATATATTGATGATAGAAGACTTATTTTGCATTATGAATTGCCGCTAAATGAAGTAATCTATGATTTCTTTGATGCCTTGAAATCTAAAACAAAGGGATACGGGTCCCTTGACTACGAGTTTAAGAAATACGTAAAGTCAGAGCTGGTAAAACTGGATATATTATTAAATAAAGAAACCATTGATGCCTTTTCCCTTATTGTCCATGAAAGCAAAGCTTATTCTAGAGGTAGAATAATCTGTGAAAGGCTAAGAGAAGTAATTCCAAGACATATGTTTGCAATACCAATTCAGGCTTCAATAGGTACTAAAGTAATTGCCCGTGAGACAATTAAAGCCTTAAGGAAGGATGTATTGGCTAAGTGTTATGGAGGAGATATCTCCCGTAAAAGAAAGCTCTTAGAAAAGCAAAAAGAAGGAAAAAAGAAAATGAGGCAATTGGGCAGCGTAGAAGTTCCACAAGAAGCTTTCTTATCAGTATTGAAATATGATGAAAAATAAAACCTTTGGTGCTGTCTCACAAAGACTGACCCTTAAGATTTAGACCCGGGGTGTTTCAGAATGAATGAAGTTCAGGTTTTTGAAATTTAGCGGGTTTGGCTAGTGCCAATCCTAAGAAATTTCAAATAACATAGAAATTCGTCATTCTGAGACACCCCCATATTTATTCACATTCAAATACCTGTGAGAAGGACATAAATCTTAGAATTTATAACTATCAAAATAATCTTAATCACCTTGATAACAGGAGAGATAGTATGAAAGAGATAGGTTTATATATTCATATACCCTTTTGTATAAGCAAATGTAAATATTGTGACTTCGTTTCTTTTAATAAAATCAATGACATGGCTGACCAATATATTGAAGCAGTTAAAGCCGAAATAGAAATGTACAGTGATAAATTATCGGATTATGAGGTTCAAACTATTTTTATTGGTGGAGGAACGCCTTCAATATTGGATGTAGTAAAACTAGAATCTATCATAAACAAAATTCATATAAATTTTAATATTTCAAAAAATATTGAGTTTACAATAGAAGCTAATCCAGGAACGTTAACTGAAAGCAAACTTAAAAAATATGAACAGATGGGAATAAATAGACTTAGCATTGGACTTCAAAGCTTTAATAATGAAATCTTAAAGAAAATTGGAAGAATTCATACTGCTGATGATTTTATACAGAGCTATAAAATGGCAAAGTGTGCGGGCTTTAAAAATATCAATATTGATTTAATCTATTCTCTACCGGGGCAAAATCTTGAGGATTGGGAGAATACCCTTAGGAAAGTCATTGAAATGAAGCCAGAACATATTTCAGCCTATGCTCTAAAGGTTGAAGAAGGCACGGCCTTTGAAAAACTCCTTGACCAAAACAAATTAAGCTTACCCAGTGATGAGGAGGATAGGCAGATGTATGATATGGCGATTAAGCTCTTAGGAGATAACGGAATAGAGCAGTATGAGATTTCAAATTTTTCTAAAAAGGGGTATGAATGCAGGCATAATTTGATTTATTGGAACAATGAAGAATATGTGGGTATTGGAGTATCTGCACATTCCTACATAAATTCAAATAGATATGGAAATACAATGGATATACATGAGTATGTGGATTTAATAGGTCGAAGAATGTTTCCTATTAAAACTCAAGAATCTAAGGATAGGCATGATGAAATGGTAGAAACAATATTTCTTTCCCTGAGATTGAATAGGGGTATAGAATTAAAAAAATTTGAGGATAGGTTTAATGCCTCTATCTTAGATATATACCGTGAGAAAATTGATAAATTAGTGAACCAAGGGCTATTAACCATAGAGGAAGAAAGCCTAAGGCTTACTAAATATGGCATGGATGTATCTAACCAAGTTTTTGTTGAATTTTTATAGTATTATAAGAGAAATATAATATACTATGATTATCTGTATATCCATTAAACCCTCTGGGCAGCAAATATTCAAGGTATAATTCTTCATCCTTATTATTAAATATTGACTTTTGTTCTAGAAAAAATCAAAAAGATTATTGACAAAATAAGAATTAAGTGTTAATTTAAAATCAAGAATGTTTAGCACTCAACTAAAGAGAGTGCTAACAATGGAGAGTGGTAATATGACATTAGTTGAAAGAAAACTGAAAATATTACAAGCTATAATTAATGATTTTATTAACACTGCTCAACCAGTTGGCTCAAGAACTATTGCTAAAAAATATGATTTAGGGGTTAGCTCTGCAACCATTAGAAATGAAATGGCGGACCTCGAGGAGCTGGGTTATTTAGTTCAGCCCCATACCTCAGCAGGTAGAATCCCATCGGATTTAGCCTATAGACTGTATGTTGATAGCTTGATGAATAAATATGAACTAAAGAATAATCAGAAAAAAATTATTAGTGAGCTGTTAGTACAAAAGATGGTGGAAATAGATGATGTAATTAAGAACACATCAAGGATATTATCTCAGATAACTAACTTAACGACTTTGAGTCTATCTCCACAGTTTAAAAGAAGTAAGATTAAAAATATTAAACTGGTTCAAGTAGATAATGATAAGGTGCTTTTGATATTAGTTTCCAATTCTGGTATTATTAAAAATGTCATTTTGAGAATATCAAATGTCTCACAGGAGGTTCTAAACAAAATATCTAATTTGTTACAGGAAAAATTAAGGGGACAGACTATAATGAAGCTGGATGATGACATCATTAATTCTATTAAGTCAGAGCTTATAGAATGTGAGTCTTTTATTGAGCCTTTAATACCTAAGCTTTGGAATACATTTAGCGATTTGGATGACAGTAATGTTTATTTAGATGGTATTACTAACATTTTCAGCTTGCCGGAGTATACTGATATTAATAAGGCTAAAAAATTCATATCCATTATTGAGAAAAAGGACCTAATGTACGAACTTCTCAGGAATGATAAAACTGATGGCATTTGCATAAGGATTGGATGCGAGAATGAAATAGAAGAAATAAAGGATTGTAGTATCATTACAACCACCTATAGATTAAATGGAAGAATAATTGGAAAGGTTGGAGTAATAGGACCAACGAGGATGGATTATTCAAAGGTTGTAGCTGCAATAAAATATATAACAAAAACTGTGTCTAATAATTTTGAAGAGATTTAAGCTCCTTGAATGAAAGGATAGAAATATGAGAAAAGGCGATAATGAATTTGAAAAAACTGAACTTAAGCTTTCAGCACTTAGAAATAATATTAATGCAATAAACTCAATAGTTTCTGCAGTTAAAGGCACCCTTGGACCTAGAGGGTTTGACTGTATGATCGTGGATGATTATGGAAATTCCACTATCACAAATGATGGAGTTACTATACTAAATAAAATAAGTACATCCCATCCTGCGGCAGTGTTATTAATAGATGCTGTTATGACTCAAGAAAAGGAAGTTGGAGATGGAACTACTACTTTGACAATTTTAACTGGAGCACTCCTCGAATCAGCACTAAAAATGGCTGAGATGGGTGTGCCCATACATAAAATAATACAGGGTATAAAAAAAGGTATTGAAATGTCAATTTCTATTGTAGAAAATGAAAAAGTGATGATATCAAAGGAAAATTCATATATAATGGAAAAGGTTGCTTTTATTTCTGCTAGGGGAGATAAAGAAATCTCAGATTTGATTTATAATGCAGCAAAATTCGTTGGTAATGAGGTGTTAAATAGCAGTGGTTTTAAGCTCAGTGATTGTGTAGAGGCAATTGAAGGTACTAAGCACAAAGTTTTTAGTGGTGTAATTGTTGATAAAAGGCCATTGAATGTTTTTGAAAATATGAGGCTCAATAATGTAAAAATCATGGTAATAGATGACTCCTTGGATGTAGACGATAACATAAAAGAATTATTATCTACAGAGGCGGGATTAAATAATTATCTTGAAAATATAGATATAATAAAATCATGGGCTAAAAAAATTGTAGATATGAATGTAAATCTGTTATTATGTGACAGAGGCATTAACTCTATGGCAATGCAAATACTTTCCGATGGAAATGTAGTGGTTGTTGATAGGGTTTTAAACAGTCAGCTTGAGAAAGCTGCTAGACATAGTGGTGCAAAAATGTTAAAAAAGTCCGCTCTTAACAAAAGTACAGAGTATTTAAATAATTGTATAGGTATAGCGGACAAAATTATATATGATGCTGAGATTGAGCAAATTCTTGTTGGAGAAGGTCATGGTAAACCCTATTCAACTATCTTGATTTCTGCTGCTACTGGAGAAATAACCAGAGAAAAAGAAAGAATTGCTAAGGACGCTGCAGCATCACTTCAGTATGCAATAAAAAACGGAATAGTTTCAGGAGGTGGAGCTTTAGAAATCTATACTTCATCCTTATTAGAAAAATACCGAAAAGAAATTGTCGGGATGGAGAAGTATGGGTTTGATTGTGTAATTGATGCTTTAAAAAAACCATTTCTACAGATGGTTGAGAATAGTGGATTCAACTCTTTGGAAATTTTAGAAAAAATAAATTCTGCTGCTAAAGAGGAAGGAAAGAAATTTTTATCAATAGATTTTGAAAATGCCACTATAAAAAATATGGAAGCAGAGGAAATCTTCGATCCGGCCTATGTGAAAATAAGTGGATTTAAAAAGGCTGGTGAAATAGCACAGGCAATACTTAGAATAAACTTAATTCTAAGAGGGAAAAAGGTTAACACGATATAAATCAGGCAGGTGATATAATGGATAACACAGTGAATGAAAAGGATTTGCACATAGAAAATGAAGTGAATGAAGAAATTGATAGTAATATAGATGCCATTAAGGATGAATTGGAAAATGAAGCTAATATTGAAGAGCAATCTGTAGAGCTTGAGACTGAAGAAAGTGCTTCTGGAAGTATTTTTAATGAGCTTGAGAATTATAAGAATAGGTATACTAGGCTTTCAGCAGATTTCCAGAATTATAAAAAAAGAATAGAAAAAGAAAAAAGTGAAATATTTAAGTTTGGTTGTGAAAAGATAGTAGTCGATATTTTACCCATAATTGATAACTTTGAAAGGGCAATCCACGCTTCAAAAAATAATGGTAAAGAATCAGATGGGCTATTAGATGGAATTGAAATGATTTTTAAACAATTTGTAGATGCCCTTAATAAGCACGGTGTTGAGGAAATACAGTCCCTAGATAAGGAGTTTGATCCAAACCTTCATCATGCTGTCATGCAAGAAGAATGTGAAGGTATTGAAGAAAATACTATAACTGAGGTATTTCAAAAGGGATATACATTAAATTCAAAGGTTATAAGACCTAGTATGGTAAAAGTATCAAAATAACTACTAAAGTATTGATTTACAGACAAAACAGTAAAAAAGTTTAAATTTACATATAATGTAATTTAAATATAATAAAAATAGTAAAATATATTTTTGGGTAAGGAGGAAAATTATCATGGGAAAGGTAATAGGAATTGATTTAGGTACTACAAACTCATGTGTTTCAGTATTAGAAGGAGGGGAACCAGTAGTAATTCCTAACGCAGAGGGAAATAGAACTACGCCTTCAATAGTTGCATTTGCTAAAAATGGAGAAAGATTAGTTGGTGAGACTGCAAAAAGACAGGCTATAACAAACCCCGAGAGAACAATAATGTCGATTAAGAGACATATGGGAACAGATCATAAAACAAAAATAGACGACAAGGAATATACTCCACAGGACATTTCGGCTATGATTCTTATGAAATTAAAGACTGATGCTGAAGGTTATCTTGGAGAAACTATTACAGATGCTGTTATTACTGTTCCTGCATATTTTACAGATAGTCAAAGGCAGGCAACTAAAGATGCAGGAAGAATTGCTGGTTTAAATGTAAGAAGAATTATAAACGAGCCTACAGCGGCTTCTTTAGCATATGGTATTGATAAAGAAGAAGAGAATCAAAAAATATTGGTATTTGACTTAGGTGGAGGTACTTTTGACGTATCAATATTAGAGCTTGGTGATGGAGTATTTGAGGTATTAGCTACAAATGGTAATAACCATCTCGGTGGAGATGATTTTGATAAAGTTGTTATGGATTACTTGGCTGAGGAGTTTAGAAAGGAAAATGGTATTGATCTTAGAAATGACAATATGTCCCTTCAAAGATTAAAGGATGCAGCAGAAAAGGCTAAAAAAGAGTTATCCACTGTTCAGACTACTAATATAAATCTACCATTTATTACAGCTTCAGCAGCAGGACCTTTGCACTTAAATATAGATTTATCTAGAGCAAAATTTGATCAATTATCTGCTCGTTTAGTAGATGCAACATTAGAGCCTACCAGAAAGGCTTTAAAGGACGCAAGCCTTACTACTGTAGATAGAGTTATTTTAGTTGGCGGTTCTACAAGAATACCGGCTGTACAAAAAGCGATTAAAAATATTATCAATCAAGACCCATATAAGGGTGTAAATCCTGACGAGTGTGTTGCAGTAGGAGCTGCAATTCAAGCAGGTGTATTAACTGGTGAAGTAAAGGACCTTTTACTACTTGACGTTACACCACTTTCATTGGGTATAGAGACACTTGGAGGAGTATTTACAAAGTTAATTGAAAGAAATACAACTATTCCTTCTAAGAAAAGTCAAATATTCTCAACTGCCGCAGATAACCAAACTGCTGTTGATATCCATGTACTTCAAGGGGAAAGGCAAATGGCAGGAGATAATACTACACTTGGTAGATTCCAGCTTACTGGAATTCCACCAGCACCAAGGGGAATTCCTCAAGTTGAGGTTACATTCGATATAGATGCAAACGGTATTGCCCATGTTTCTGCAAAGGATTTAGGAACTGGAAAGGAGCAAAATATAACTATCACAGCCTCAACTAATCTTTCCGATGAAGAAATTGAAAAGAAGGTTAAGGAAGCTGAGCAATTTGCTGAAGAAGATAAGAAAAAGAAAGAAGCAATTGAGGCTAAGAATAAAGCAGATTCATTGGTTTATGAAACTGAAAAAGCTTTAAAAGAGCATAGCGATAAGATATCAGAAGATGAGAAATCAACAATAGAGGAAAAGTTAGAGACTCTTAAGAAGACTTTAGAGACTGATAACACCGAAGAAATAAACAAAGCATCAGAAGAGCTTACAAATGCATTCCATGTATTGGCTCAAAAAATGTATCAAGATGCTGGAGCTCAGCCAGGAGAAGGAAATCCAGGTGAAGCCACAGAGGAACCTAAGGATGACAATGTTGTTGATGCAGATTATGAAGTTGTAGATGATGACAAGTAAACAATCTGAGACACCCTAATGGGTGCTTCAGGCTGCCCCCGAAACCCGAATTTCTTCGTTGTTGCTGAAAGTAAGAACTCTTACGTATTTCTTTATACGCTGCGACCTCTAACTTTCAGCACGCCTCGAACTTCGGACTTCGGGGAAGCCTGTCATCTTGTTGACTTTGTCAACAATCTGAGGCACCCTAATGGGTGCCTTATGGTTGTAACTTAAGATATAATGATATATAGAGATTCCAGTCAAAAGTTTAATTTGGATTCTCTATAGATAGCAAATTACAGTGAAAAGTTCTATTCTTTCGATTTTGCTTGGAACTTGCAGCTTGGAACTTGCCACTTGTAACTTGCAACTACACAAATACTCACCAACCATGTAGAGCATTTTATGAATCTATATTTTAATGCTTTGAATATCTAAAATACCTAGAGGATATTCAAGGAATTAAAATGTAAGAGATCTATGGTATTCTACATATATAAGAAAGGCGGTAAGCAAGTGAGTAAGAGAGATTATTATGAGATATTAGGCGTAGATAAAAACGCCGATGATGCTGCTCTAAAAAAAGCATATAGAAAGCTAGCTATGAAATATCATCCCGATAGAAACCCAGATAACAAAGAAGCAGAGCAAAAATTTAAAGAGCTCAATGAAGCCTATGAAGTACTAAGCGATGAGGAAAAAAGGCGAATGTACGACCAATTTGGCCATGCAGGAGTTAATGGTAATGGTCAAGGTGGCTTTGGAGGAGGCTACTCTGGATTTGGTGGATTTGAAGATATATTCGGTGATATTTTTGATATGTTCGGTGGGGGCGGTTTTTCCTCGGGCAGAAGAAGAAATAGACCACAAAAAGGCTCCGACATCAAGGTTCAAACTAATCTGACCTTTGAAGAGGCTGCCTTTGGTGTGGAAAAGGAAATTGAAATTGCTAGACATGAGGAGTGTCACACTTGTCATGGCAGCGGCTCTAAATCAGGTTCAGGCAAAAGAGCATGCCATAAATGTGGTGGCTCAGGAGAAGTAAGATACACTCAAAGAACGCCCCTTGGTTCTTTTGTAAATGTTAGAACATGTGATGCTTGTCATGGGGAAGGATCAATAGTAGAATCGCCATGTGAAAAGTGTAATGGAAAAGGACAGATTAGAAGGAAGAAGAAAATAAATGTAAAGGTTCCTGCTGGAGTTGATAGCAGCTCTGTAATAACCCTCAGAGGAGAAGGTGAGCCCGGTATTAAAGGCGGTCCTCCGGGAGATTTATATATAGTTGTTAGAATGCTTCCCCATAGAATCTTTAAAAGAGATGGATACGATATCATCTGTGAGATTCCAATTACCTTTGTTCAAGCTGCTTTAGGTGATGAAATTGTCGTTCCAACATTAGATGGAAGGGTCAAGTATAAGATACCAGAGGGAACTCAAAGTTCTACTGTATTTAGATTAAAGGGAAAAGGTGTGCACGTATTAAACGGAGGCGGCAGAGGAGATCAATACGTTAAAGTCGTAGTTGAAACTCCTACGAAATTAAATGATGAACAAAAGGAAATACTTAAGAAATTTGCAGAAGAAATGGGAGAAGACGTTCACGAGCAAAGAAAAAGCTTCTTTGATAAAGTAAAGGATGTTTTTGGTATGTAAGGTAAAGCAAAGATATCTAGATATGAATTATTTGCTATAATTTTCATATTTAAAATTGTATATATAAGTTTTTTTAATAGATTTTATAGAAATAGGCTGTCTCAAGCAGAAATTGAGACAGCCTTATAATTATGCAAAAAAAGAAAAGCCATAAAATATTGTATAAAATTCAAGTATCTTATGGTTGATTTATTTTTTAAAAGCTATATAAATATTGAAGATAATTAATCATTGTAAGAGTCCGTATCATTTCTTTTTTTATTATTTTCTGCAAATCTTTTCATTAGCTTAATCTTTAAAGGCAATGAAACAATAAAAGCCACTAATAAAATAAGCCACCAATACCAAGCAAGACCTAGAAACATAAAAATCCTCCTTAAATATATACACATTCTATCAAAGACTTGTTTTGCTTTATTTTATTGAGCATATAACAATAAATATTAAGCTTATAAGAGCATTTTAGCATAATAATTTATGATAGACAATTATTTTTTTGTGTATTTACATATATATGCAAAAATGCTACTATCATCATAAAAGAAGAATTTGGTAGATATTATCATTAAAAAAGGAGGGGGATTGAATGATACAAGTAAAAAATCTGAATTTTAGCTATAAAAAAGGAGTACCCGTTCTAAAGGATATTGATTTTAGCATAGAAAAAGGAGAAATATTTGGATTTTTAGGTCCCAATGGCTCTGGTAAATCTACTACACAAAAAATACTGACTGGCCTGCTGAAGGACTACTCTGGAGAGGTGAAAATTGCAGGAAAAGAAATCAGAAAACAGGGAATAGATATATACAAGGATATAGGGGTGCTGTTTGAATTACCCTATTTATATACCTCCTTAAGTGCAGTTGATAATTTAGAGTATTTCGGAAGCTTTTATCCGAAGGAGCAATTAAGAGATATTAATGAGGTACTTGAACTGGTAGATTTAAAAAAAGAATATCGTAGAAAACCAATTAAAAAATATTCAAAGGGCATGAGGCAAAGGGCAAGCTTTGCCAGGGTGTTAATGAGCAATCCAAATATTCTGTTTTTGGATGAACCGATAAGTGGGCTAGATCCTTCTGGAGCTATTTTATTTAAAAATATTATAAGGGAGGAGCAGGCAAAGGGAAAAACAATATTTATAACTACCCATAATATGTATGTTGCAGATGAGTTATGCGATAGGATTGCATTTATTATTGATGGAGATATCAAGGCTTTAGATACACCAAAGAATCTAAAAAACAGTGAAGACCACGGATTTGTTGATATAGAATATGAGCTAAATGGGATTATTGAGAATGTGACGCTTCATACTAAGGAGATTTTAAATGGATTTCCATTTACTTATGATAAAATCAAAAGCATACATACAAAGGAATTATCTATGGAGGATGTGTTTGTTAAAGTTACAGGTAGGGGGCTGAAGTGATATGCTGAAACAATTTGCTCTACTGCTAAAGAAGGATATAAAATTAATTATTCGCCATAACTTTTTTTTGATTATGCTAGCATCACTATTGTTTTATTCTCTTTATATTAACTTTATATATGTAAATGAAGGGACAAAAACAACAGCTACTGTATACGTACTATATGAAAGTTCTCGGGAGAGTTTAATCTCGAAGGATGAGAATATTGTCATTGTTGAAGATGAAGAAAAGCTCATCAAAGCTTTAGAAATGGATAATGAGGGTATTGGTATCAGGTTAGATAATTCTGGCAAGCCCAGCAGTGTACTTTTATACCATGTAAGCAAAAAATCAGATAATTTTAAAGCTCTATATGGTTTAAGCAAAATAATAGATGACTATGATGACTCAGAAATCCCCATATCATACCTTCAAGAAGGTGATTTAGAGCTTAAGCAGCGTGCCACAATGACGAGCGTTATAATATTTTTTGAAATTGCGGCTATTAGCTTTCTTGGAGTAGCATCTTTATTTTTTAAGGAGAAATCCATGGGTGTTATTAAAGTATATGGAATACTGCCAGCATCAAAGTTATTATATATACTATCAAAGGTAGTGCTATTTCTTAGTCTAGAGATAGTTTTTGCTGTGCTTATGTGTCTGTTTAATATTGGAGTAGAATACTCTTTAGAAATTTTACCACAAATAATACTTCAAGTTTTATTATTATCACCTATCATGGTTTTACTAGGATTCTTATTTGCCCTTGTATATAATAACTTTAAGCAGTTTATATTTGCCTATACTGTTATTATAGTCATGGTAACATCACCTGTATTTTTATTTGTAACATCATCA
Organism: Clostridia bacterium; assembly: GCA_028278115.1. Taxonomy (GTDB): domain Bacteria; phylum Bacillota; class Clostridia; order Peptostreptococcales; family Caminicellaceae; genus JANQEZ01. Next base: position 1,352 of record JANQEZ010000289.1, on the reverse strand, counting down.
TTGGAATGGACTGGTGTTTATGCTCTGCCCACATATTATGCATATTCAGCACTTTATAATACCATGCTTAAGAATCCCTATCCAATCCTATATTATTCCCTTGCTTGTATATTAGTTATATTAGGGCTTATAATTACTAATTACAATTTAATGAAAAGAGAAATAGAGAGGGGGTAGAGCTATGTTGAAAAGTTTAAAGATACAATTTAAAGTACTATCTAAAGATAAAATGGTATGGGTATCGGTACTTTTTCCAATTATTCTAGCTATTTGTATAAGATTGTTTGCGGGAAATATAGTAATTGAGCATTCTATAGGTTATGTAGAAAATGAATTATCATCGGAGCAAATAACGGTTCTTAACCGATTTGTTGACCTAAAGGCGTTTGAAAATCAATCTGATTTAGAGTCTTATGTGTTGGATTCCAGCAGTGATGTAATTGGAGTTTTATTTGATAATGAAACACATGATTATGAGTTTTTACTCCAGGGAAATGAATTGTCAATTGACAGGGAAAACCTTGTCCCCCTTTATAATTATTTAAAGGATAGCAGTTTTTTTGATGAAATACATCTTAAGGCTATAGTAAAGGATGAAGATTTTGCAATGACACTCTTGATTACCCTTACAATTTTAATGGGATTATTTTTAGGCTCAGTATTTAATGCCTTTAACATAGTTGCTGAAAAAGAGGACAGAATTGATGTAATAAATGAGATTCTGCCAATGTCTATTAAGACATATATAATTCAAAAGAGTGTTATTGGATTCATAGCCTCCTTCTTGTTGAGTTTGATTACCCTTTTAATTGTAACAGGTATAGAAATACCTATTATACCAACAGTTATACTACTGTTAATGGGAAGCTTATTATCAAGCCTTGTAGGACTTTACTTAGGATATTATTCCAATGAGCAGATGATAGCCATTATAATTACAAAGGTTGTATTATTAATCTTTACTTTTGTTCCCTTTATTGGATTTATGGTGCCTCAAGAATTAGAATGGGTAAAGAGGGCTTTTTATATTATACCAAGCTATGCGGTATTCAATGGTCTATGGGCATTAGTTGAAGGCCAAGACATAGGCATTATACTAATTAACAGCCTAATCATTTTACTATATAGTGCTCTAGGTATATGGATATACATTCTCATAAATAAAGGTAATAGAACTTTGAAAAGTCTATAAATTAGTAGTGATATTATATTACTTATATGGGATTGTCTAAAAATGAAAAATTAGACAGTCCTATAATTATGTAAAGCTGTATAAATCCTTGGAAGTTTTTCAACAAAAACGATTTTTATCGTTTTTTATCAAAATTCTTTGTATTACCTATTTGCTTCGG
>JANQEZ010000161.1 GCA_028278115.1 Clostridia bacterium | reverse complement strand
AAGATAAAGGCTTTTAAACCTTAATTAAATTTTCAAAGAAAACAATGAATGCTTCTACATTTTTTTCTTTGGAAATATCAAATTATAAAAGCGTATATCCATATAGAGAAACCAATGAAAACTTTAACTTATACACATTAAAAATCCCTAGAATCATCAGATATTTTAATTAATTTAGTATATGTACATATTAAGTTTCACTATAAAATAAAACCTAATTACCTTAATTCTTTAAACTGGTGTTCAAAACTGACAAGACAGTTTATTTTGCAGTTTGGGCAGTTTATTTACAATATTGTATTGTATAAAATATTTAACTTACATAAAATATTATTTTAAAAAGGTGTGGATATGATGAAATTATCAAAGGCGGAAATAGGTCAGACTTTTACAGTTCAAAGTGTTGAAGGTAAAGAGAAGACAAAAAAATTTCTCTTTACATTGGGATGCTTTGAAGGAGAAGAAATTACTGTTATATCTAAACTTGCAGGAACTTTTGTAGTTAATATCAAAGATAGTAGATATGCCATTGACGAAAAAATGGCAAAATCTATAGTAGTTGTAGCATAGGGGTATAGAACACTTTATCTATACCCCTTTTGACCTGCCTATGATAATAATTATCAGTATCATAATAAAACAATTTACAATGGAGGTATCAAGATGAAAATAGCATTAGCGGGTAACCCTAACTCGGGTAAAACCACACTCTACAATGCGATTACGGGTAAGAATGAGTTTGTCGGAAACTGGCCCGGTGTTACTGTAGAGAAAAAGGAAGCAGATCTAAAGAAAAAGTATAATCCCAAGGACGAAGACGTTAGAATTGTTGACCTTCCTGGAGCATACTCCATTTCCCCATTTACAGGTGAGGAAGTAATCACTAGAGACTTCGTACTAGGGGAAAAACCAGATGTTATCATTAACATTGTGGATGGAGCCAATGTAGGTAGAAGTTTATTTTTTACAACTCAGCTTCTAGAACTAGGCATTCCTGTTGTAGTTGCTCTTAACAAGAGCGATATTGTATCCAAAAGAGGGGATATAGTAAATATAGACGCTTTAAGCCAAGAATTAAAGTGTAAAGTTGTATCTACTACAGCAACCTCTGAAAAAGGTTTACAGGATTTAATTAATGCAGCTATTGAAGCTGGAAAAGGGAAGAAAGTTCAAATTGCTCCAAACTTTTCAGGAAAAGACTCTGAGGATTCAGATTTAGCAAGACAAAGATTTGTTGATGAGGTTATTGCAAAATGTCAAGTTAAAAAGAGAGATTCCAGCAAGGTTAACTTTTCTGATAAGGTAGACAGAATCGTAGCACATAAATGGCTTGGATTACCTATATTCTTTGTTATAATGTGGGGAATATTCTCATTCTCTATAGAAGGTTTAGGTGGATATTTATCAGGATATTTTAATGATACTCTATTTGGAGAAGTAATTCCAGATGCAGCAAATGGTCTTTTAGAAGGAATTGGTGTACATCCTCTATTACAGGCACTTATCGTTGATGGTGCTATTGGCGGTGTTGGTGCTGTTGTAGGTTTCTTACCACTGATTATGGTATTATTCTTCTGTTTAGCTCTTCTTGAAGACTGTGGATATATGTCAAGGGTAGCTGTAGTAATGGATAGATTCTTCAAGCAGATAGGTTTATCTGGTAAGTCTATTATACCTATGATAATAGGTTCAGGATGTGCCATTCCAGGTGTTATGGCTACTAGGACGATTGAAGATATAAACCAAAAGAGAATGACTACTATACTTACTCCTTTTGTACCTTGTGGTGCGAAGCTTCCAATTATAGCTCTTTTTGCAGCAGTATTTTTCCCAGAAAGCAATTGGGTTGGACCAAGTATGTATATTTTAGCAATTATAATGATTATAGTAGGCGGACTATTACTTAAGAAGTTATTCGTATGGGAGAACACATCACAATTTATCATGGAGCTTCCAGAGTATAAAATACCTAGCATAAAGCATGCTACTATTCAGATGTTTGATAAAGCAAAAGCATTTATTTATAAAGCTACTACAATAATACTTGTCTGTAATACCTTTGTATGGTTTGCTCAAGCCTATAGCTGGGGACTTCAGCCAGTAGAAGACCAAAGTATAAGTATACTTGCTTCCCTTGGCTCAGTTATATCTCCACTTTTAATTCCACTTGGATTTATTGGATGGCAGCTTGCAGCAGCATCATTAACAGGCTTCATTGCAAAGGAAAATGTAGTTGCAACATTTGCTGTACTTTTAGCTGTAGCTTCAGAAGACGCATTGCATTTGCCAGGTGGAGCATTAACTCAGTTATTTACCCCAGTAACAGCATTTGCATACCTTGTATTTAACTTATTTACACCACCTTGCTTTGCGGCAATTGGAGCAATGAACTCAGAAATGGGATCTAGAAAATGGGTATTAAAAGCCCTTGGCTTCCAATTTGGTGTAGGATACATCCTAGCAATGATTATAACGCAAGTAGGTTCTTTAATAGCCTATGGTCAGCCAGCAGTAGGGTTTGTTCCTGCGATTATAATAACTATTATTACAGTAGTGTATCTTGTGTTTGCTATTAACAAAGCAAATCAAAAGCGTAGTGAATTAGGAGGAGTTGTTACTGAATGATAGCCAATATATTAGTTGGAGTGGTATTTGCAGCGATAATAATATTTGCTTTCAGTAAAGTTAAAAGGGATTTAAAAAACAATTCTTGCAGCTGTGGAAGCAGCTGTTCAAGCAAAGATAATTGTAAAAAATAATATCTTAGGTTAAAAAGCTTTTTTATCTATGTAATTGTAGATATGAAAGCTTTTTTCTTTTGGGAAAAATAATGGAATAGGTATAGGGTTTAAATATGTGGTTTTGTGATTAAAAAACAAAGGAGATTTCAAGAAAATATAGAAATATACTATTAAGGAAAATAAAGGTAATAGATATTAAAAAAGTAGAAGGAATAAATCTATAGGAGGAATTCTTGATGAAAAGGATAATAATGCTTGTTGGAATTTTATTAATCTTTACTACTTCTTTGGCCATAGCCCAAAATATTGAGGAAGTTAAATTAACCAGTCTGCCGTTTGTTGGGGAGAGAACCTTAGCTGTAATTACTGAGGACAATTTTACATTTTCATGGAAAAAGAATGACAAGGTTGAAAAATATGTTGTAACTTGGGATGCTAATTCATATGAATTAGCAGAGGGTGCAACAAGCTTTAAGAAGAAAGACTTAGAATATGGCTCATATGATTTTCTTATTAATGGATATGATAGTGAGAACAAGATTATAGCAAGGTCTAAAATATATGAAGTTGTTCGTGTTGATAAAACTATAAAGGATTTAAAAATACAAAGTCCCGCCGATAAAAGTCTTATTTTAGCAGCAGATGAATGGATAAAATGGAATTTCATCCTTGGAGCCGATAATTACAGAATTGCATTTTATCACGATGAAGAGCTGATTAGAGAAGAAAATATCTATAGCAATGTAAGCTTCATACCAGATATCATATTAATGGATGAACTTAGGCAAATTAAGCTAGAAGTACAGGCACTTAGGAATGGAGAGGTGATTTCAAGTGATTCAGTAATGATTAAAGTCAGTTCAAATGGAATTTATGGCTATGCCAGTGAATTGGTAGGGTTGTCTTATGGAGATGTGCTCCTAAGTAATAGAATAAACTGCCAATATAGAGACAACTCGTACGAGGATTTGTATTATAACTTTAAAATAATTGATATGGAAAATAATGAAGTAGCTTCTGATATTTACGATATTAATTTTGGTGATAGAATTAAAAATAGGGGCATTAGGCCGATTAGAGCATTATTGAAGGATGGTAATTATAAATTGGAGATTACAGCATTTAAGCTTACTGAATATCCTATGGATTATATTCCTTTGAAATCTGGCAATAAAGATGAAATCATAAAGGCAAATATGAAGGCAGCAAGAAATAAGGTGGAATATAATAAAGAGGTGATTTCCTTTGAGGTGAGAGGGGATTCTGATAGCAAGCTTACTCCATCTGCCTGGGCAAAGAACTATGTCGACAAGATTTATAATTGGATTCCACTAAGCTTAGATAGCGGGTATCAATCATATATAACTAGGGAAGAATCCTGTGATTTACTAATTCCATTCTATGAAAATACAATAGAGTTTTATCATATTTTTAGAGCTAGTGAATTTAATGATACTAAAAATGTTAATGTGAACAAGGCCAAAAGACTTGGTATTATAAGCGGTGAAGAGAAGGAGTTTTTACCCCATAAAGAGATAAGCAGAGAAGAGTTCTGCGTTATGGTTTTAAATATGATTAAAGCAATGAGACATGAAATCGAATTAGAATACTCTAAGGAATTTAAAGATCATGATGATATATCTGCCTGGGCAAGGGGGGCTGTATACTTTTTATATGATAATGGAATTGTTACCGGTAGGGAGAATAATATCTTTAACCCTAAAGGCTTTATTACTAGAGAAGAAGGCATGGTAATATTTTCTAGACTAGTGGATTATCATTATTCAATAGCAAAAGAATAATAACGGGTAACAATTTGATTCAATCTTTTATGACTGTATAGGCAGCTTAAACTTAATGATTAATTTAACCCCTTGTGCTAGTTCATGCAGCCGGGGGTATTTGATATTTCCTTTTCGTTCATGCTATGAACCTGTTTTTCTTATATTTTGTAGGTTAA
>JANQEZ010000095.1 GCA_028278115.1 Clostridia bacterium | reverse complement strand
TCCTAAACCACCGTTTAGATATTGATTTCCTTAAAGAAATGGGAAAAGAATTTAAGGAGATTTTTAAAGATACAGAAGTGGACAAGATTTTGACGGTTGAGGCATCAGGTATAGCTATAGCATTTGCAGCGGCACAGTATTTCAACGTACCTGTGGTGTTTGCGAAAAAAACTGAGTCAAAACACCTTGATAAAGACACCTATGAAAGTGATGTATACTCCTTCACTAAGGGAAAGAACTATAAAGTAAGGGTTTCAAAGAAGTACATAGAAAGTGGAGAGAATATTTTAATTCTTGACGATTTTTTAGCCAATGGAAGGGCTGTACTTGGACTTAAAGATATCATTGAAAAGGCTAAGGCAAACTTAGTTGGTGTTGGCATTGTAATTGAGAAGGGCTTTCAGGAAGGTGGAAGGATTTTAAGAGAAATGGATATAAATCTTAAATCTTTAGTAATCATTGATTCAATGGAGGCAGGAAGAATTAAATTTAGAAAATAAGGGAGGACTAATTATGTTAAAGAGAACAGTTGTATTTATATTGATTTTAGCTTTAACAGCTTCAGTACTTGCAGGATGCGGCAATGGGTCTGTTGAAAAACCAGCTTCAAATGTGGAGAATAATCTTAAGGTAGGATTTATCTACGTTGGCCCTATTGGTGATGGCGGCTGGAGCTTTGCCCATAACGAAGGAAGACTGTACTTAGAGAAGGAATTAGGAGTAGAGACGATTTATAGAGAGTCAGTACCAGAGGGGCCGGATGTAGAAAAGGTTATGAAGGATATGATAGATCAAGGTGCAAAGGTTATATTTGCTACAAGCTTCGGCTATATGGACTACATGGAGAAAGTATCTAAGGAGTATCCCGATATTAAATTCCTACACTGCTCTGGATACAAGACTACAGAAAATATGGCTAATTACTTTGGGAGAATGTATGAACCTAGATACTTATCGGGTATAGTTGCAGGACTTAAAACAAAATCCAATAATATTGGCTATGTTGCAGCCTTTGAAATACCAGAAGTAATTAGAGGTATAAATGCATTTACACTTGGAGTACGCTCAGTTAACCCTGAGGCAAAAGTAACTGTAAGATGGACACATACCTGGTATGATCCTGTAAAGGAAAAGGAAGCAGCTAAGGCACTTTTAGACGAAGGAGCAGACGTAATAGCACAGCATCAGGATACTGCTGGACCTCAGCAGGCGGCTGAAGAAGCAGGAGCATTTGCAGTAGGCTATAATACGGATTCGTTTGATAAGGCTCCTGGAGCATATATGACAGCACCGATTTGGAATTGGGGCCCTTACTATGTGGAGCAAGTAAAGGCAGTAATGGATAATAAATGGGAAAGCCATAGCTATTGGGGCGGTATGAAGGATGGAATCGTTGAGCTGGGAGCACTATCTGAAAATGCACCGAATGATGCCTCACAAAGAGTAGAAGAAGTAAAGGAAAAGATTTTAAATGGTGAATTTAATATTTTTACAGGGCCATTAAAGGATCAAGATGGTAATATAGCAGTTGAAGATGGAAAAGTGCTTACGGATACTGAAATGCTTTCAATGAACTGGTTTGTTGAAGGAGTAGAGGGGAAAATAGAAAAATAAGGTGATAAGATGGATAAAAAGACACTTATTGAGATAAGCAGCATTACAAAGACCTTTGGAAAAGTAATAGCAAATAAAAATGTAAGCCTAAAATTCACCAGTGGAGAGATACATTCAATCTTAGGTGAGAATGGTGCAGGAAAGAGTACTTTAATGAATATGCTGTCAGGGATTTATACCCCTGACAGTGGTTCTATTTTTGTAAAGGGAAAAAAGATTAAGTTTAATCTGCCTAAGGATTCCATTAATATGGGTATAGGCATGATACATCAACATTTTAAGCTTGTGGATATTCTGACTGCAAAGGAAAATATTATTGCTGGTCAAAGAGGCAACTTTTTTGTAAATGGGAAAAAGCTTTCAAAGGAAATAAAGGAGATTTCTGAAAAATATGGACTTGATATATCTCCAGACAAAAAGGTCTACGATATGTCAGTGGCTGAGAAGCAAAGACTTGAAATTTTAAAGGTCTTATATAGAGGAGCAGATATTCTCATTTTAGATGAACCCACAGCAGTATTGACTCCCCAGGAGACAGAAGGACTTTTTAATATAATTAGAAAAATGAAGGCGGCTGGATGTTCAGTAATAATAATAACCCATAAACTGAATGAAGTAATGGAAATTAGCGACAAAATTACAGTTCTTAGAAAGGGAGAAGTAGTAGATACTGTAAATAAGAAGGATGTAAATACAAAAGAATTGGCAGACATGATGGTGGGACGTTCAATAGATTTATCAATAGATAGAGTTGAAACTGATAAAAGAGAGAATATATTAGAATTGAGTGAAGTAAAGGCAGTCAGGAATGATAATACAAGGGCATTAGATAAAATATCCTTTAGGATTCATTCAGGGGAGATATTAGGAGTAGCAGGAGTGGCTGGAAGCGGACAAAAAGAGCTTTGTGAAGCCATTGCAGGACTTTACCCTATAACCTGTGGAGAAATAGTCTACAAGGGAATGAGTATTGTAGGAAGGAATCCCAGGGAAATTATAAAAATGGGAATTAGCATGAGTTTTGTTCCCGAGGATAGGCTGGGAATGGGATTGATTGCTTCAATGGATATAGTAGATAATATTCTTTTAAAGGAATATCAGGATCAGAAGGGGGTTTTTATAAGCAGAAAACCCGCCAGTGTAAAGGCTAATAGAATTGTTGAAAAGCTTAATATAGATACACCTGATATTAACCATACCGTTAGAAAGCTTTCTGGAGGAAATATCCAAAAGGTTCTTTTAGGTCGTGAAATAGAAACAAATCCGAGCTTGATTATTACTGCTTATCCTGCCAGAGGACTTGATATTGGTGCAGCCTATACGGTTTATGACCTTCTAAATGAACAAAAGCAAAAGGGAGTGGGTATTTTGTTCATTGGGGAAGACCTAGATGTGCTTATGGAGCTTTGTGATAGAATAGTCGTAATGTGCGAAGGAAAGATAACAGGTATTGTAGATGCTAAGACCGTTACAAAGGAAGATTTAGGATTTATGATGGCAGGCGAATCTTTAAGGATAAGGAATGATAATCTTGATTAGAGTACTTAAAAAAGCAAATATAAATAAAACAGAAATTGTGACTATTAGACTATTGGCAATTTTTCTAGCACTGCTTACCTCAACATTATTTATACTCTTTCTCGGACATAATCCTATAAAGGTATATTTATCAATGCTTGACGGGTCCTTTGGCTCAGTATATAGATTTAAAGAGACTATAATTAAAACTATACCACTAGTCATAACATCCCTTGGTATATTAGTTGCTTTTAAGATGAAGTTTTGGAACATAGGAGGAGAAGGGCAAATATATATGGGGGCATTTTTATCTAGCTTTATTGCACTTCGGTTTTCAGAAATACCAAGGCCTTTACTGCTTATGCTAATGATAATTGCAGGAATAATAGGTGGAGGACTATGGGCGTTGATACCGGCAATATTTAAAGCAAAATACGGGACCAATGAGACTCTATTCACCTTGATGTTAAATTATATTGCTATAAAATGGATAACCTATCTCCAATATGGTCCTTGGAAGGACCCCAATGCTTTAGGATTTCCTAAAATCCCCAATTTTTCTGATAATGCCACTTTGCCAAAGCTCTTTGGTATTCATATTGGCTGGTTAATTGCAATAATACTTGTTATGCTTATTTATATCTTTATGCATCATACGAAAAGGGGATACGAAATATCTGTTATAGGGGAAAGTGAAAATACTGGGAGATATGCAGGCATGGATGTTAAAAAGGTAATTATAACTGCTATGATTATTAGTGGAGGGCTTTGCGGATTAACTGGAATGATTCAATCCTCGGCTGTAAATAATACTCTTTCAGTTGAGCTCTCAGGTGGAATTGGTTATACAGCTATTATCATTACGTGGCTGTCTAGTCTAAATGCCTTATTGATTCCATTGGTGTCATTTCTCTTTGCAATTTTGGTACAAGGGGGAGCCTATATTCAAACAGCCTTTCAAATACCCCAGTCAGCAGCTCAGATACTTCAAGGCTTGATTTTGATGTTCGTATTAGGTAGTGAATTTTTGGTTAATTATAGATTGGTGCTAGATAAGAGTAAAACAGCTCTAAGAAAAGGGGTATAGCTATATGGATATGGTATCTTTTTTACATGCTGCAATTCAGTCGGGTACTCCCCTGTTATTTGCAACTCTAGGCGAAATCATGACAGAGAAATCTGGGAATCTAAATCTTGGAGTTGAGGGCATGATGCTGGTAGGTGCTGTTGTGGGATTTCAAGCAGGACTTTTAACTGCAAATCCTATTTTAGCTCTGCTTGGGGCGGCTTTAGCAGGTGGGATTGCTGCTTTAATTTTTGCATTTCTTACAGTTACTCTAAAGGCAAATCAAGTTGTTACTGGACTATCTCTGACAATTTTAGGAACAGGGTTTTCAGGCTTTTTAGGTCAAACATTAGTTGGCGAGATAGCACCAGAAACCATAAGGGAGTTTTTTAAACCTGTAATAGTTCCACTAATAGGTAATATTCCAGTTCTAGGAGAGATTCTATTTAGGCATAATCTCTTTGTGTATCTTGGATATATTATTGCAATTGCACTAGGCGTCTATTTATACCATACTAGAAAAGGACTTAACCTAAGGATGGTTGGAGAAAATCCTTCAGCGGCTGATGCCAGTGGTATAAATGTAGATTTATATAAATATATTCATATTTTGTTTGGCGGTGCACTGTGTGGCTTGGGAGGTGCTTATCTCTCCTTGGTTTATGTCCCAGCTTGGCAAGAAAATGTTACTGCTGGTAGAGGATGGATAGCTGTTGCATTAGTCATATTTGCAACATGGAGTCCCTATAAAGCCCTCTTAGGCTCCTATTTCTTTGGAGGACTTGATATAATAGGATTTAGACTACAAAAATATGATATAATGATATCCCAATATATAATCAATATGCTTCCCTACATTGTAACTATACTGGTTCTTATTATGGTATCAACTAAAAAAAGTAAAGAAAATATGCCCCCAAAGGGCTTAGGCATCCCATACTTTAGAGAAGAACGATAGATAAAACCTTGGTTTAAGTATTAACACTTAAATCAAGGTTTTTTTCATGAATTTTGTCATTTCTTCAATGGCGAATAAAGGATTTTATCAAATTTTGAAGAATAAAATACCTATAGAAAAACTTTTAAAAGCTATAGATGTGTGACTGAGAAGTTTTACTTTCAATGTTTTGCTGTTAGCTGTCAGCCGTTAGTCAAATAGGCATTGTAGTTTTGGTCTGCGAAATATTTCTAAAAAAGGTTAAGTTTTAGGGTCACACATCTATAA
>JANQEZ010000265.1 GCA_028278115.1 Clostridia bacterium | reverse complement strand
CATTTACTATGGATTCTCTATATAGAGAAATCATGTTGAAAGTTAATATATACATTAAAATTTTAGGCTTAATTTCAAGATTTGCAATGATGTATAAATTAAACTTTTGACTGGAGTCTCTATAGATTGTATTTATATTATAATATTTTTATTATTAGAAAAATCGAAATTTAAATTACGAAAACTACTATATTTTTGATAAAATAGACTATGGAGAAGCCATTTATAAGCTCAAAACTTACTGTTATTTCTATAGAATATAGTATATTTACAGAGAATTTAAAGCTCTCCTAAGACATTTTAAAAGATTTATGGATAATTTAGAAAAATAAAACTCTCAAAGAGGTGCATATATTTATGTTTGACATAAAGGAACAGTTAAAGAAGCTGCCTGAGAAACCAGGTGTATATATAATGAAGGATGAGATGGGAGAAATAATATATATTGGCAAATCAAAATCTCTAAAAAAGCGGGTAAGCCAATATTTCCGTTCCCAAAGGAGTCAGCTTCCAAAAGTACAGGCAATGGTGAAATGTATTGTAGAATTTGAATATATAATCACAGATACAGAGGTTGAGGCCCTAATCCTCGAAGCCAATCTTATAAAAAAGCATAGGCCTAGATATAATATAGCCCTTAAAGATGATAAAAATTATCCATATATTAAGGTTACCATAAAGGATAAATACCCCAGAGTATTAAAAGCTAGAAAGATTATGAAGGATAAGTCGCGATATTTTGGTCCATATATAAATGTGGATGCAGTAAACAAAACCCTGCAAACCATAGATGAATTGTTTCCACTGAGAAAATGCAATAGAAATCTTGAGCTTAACAAGGACAGACCATGTCTTAACTTCCATATTAAGAAATGTCTAGGACCCTGTAATGGAGGTATAACCCATGAGGAATATAAGGAAATAGTAGACCAGGTTATCCTTTTACTAAGTGGGAAGCAGGACATACTCCTTAAGGAGCTTGAGCAGAGAATGCAGAATGCTTCTATGCAGCTGGACTTTGAAAGAGCGGCAAAATATAGGGACAGTATAAATGCATTAAATAGTCTATCCGAAAGACAAAAGATAATGTCAGCATCCCATGCAAACCAAGATTATATATCCATGAGTAGAAGCGGCGACAGATCATGTGTTATGGTATTCTTTGTGCGAGGAGGGAAATTAATTGGCAGAGAACAGCATGTTTTAGATGGGACAGATGAAACAGAAAGGTCTGAGATATTAAGCTCCTTTGTCAAACAATTTTATTCAGGTTCAGCATTTATCCCAAAGGAAATATTACTGGACGAAGAAATAGAAGATGATAAATTAATTGAAAGCTGGCTGTCACAAAAGAGAGGAAATAAGGTTGGGGTGAAAAAGCCAATTAGAGGGGAAAAGAAAAAGCTTATAGAATTAGTTTATAAAAATGCTGTGGAGTACCTAATGAAATTTGAAGAAAAAATAAATAGAGATAGGGATTATAGCAAGAAGGTGCTAAATGAATTAAGAGAGCTCATGGACCTTGATTTTGATCCAAAACGAATTGAGGCCTATGACATCTCAAATATTTATGGAGTTTTCTCAGTAGGATCAATGGTAGTTTTTGAAAATGCAAAGCCATTGAATAGTGCCTATAGAAGATTTAAAATTAGGACAATTGAAGGACCCAATGATTATGGAAGTATGCAGGAGGTATTATTTAGAAGATTTAAAAGGGGAATGGATGAAAAAGAGATATTAAGCAATCAAGGGATATCTGATAATGAAGGAAAGTTTTCATTTTTTCCAGATTTGATTTTAGTAGATGGTGGAAAGGGGCAGGTTAAAGCTGTCAAGGAGGTACTCTTTGCTCTAGGAGTAGATATAAAGGTTGCAGGTATGGTTAAGGATGACAAACATAGAACAAAGGGGTTAATATACGGTGAAAGAGAGATAATATTTGACAAACGAAGCCAAGTATTCAGATTAGTAGCAAAAATCCAAGATGAGGTTCATAGGTTTGCAATAACCTACCATAAAACCTTAAGGGATAAGTCCCTCATTCAATCGGTACTTGATGACATATCTGGAATAGGAAAAAAGAGAAAACAACAGTTATTAAAGCATTTTGGCTCCATAGAAGGAATAAGAAAAGCATCCATTGAGGAGTTGAATGAAGTCCATGGAATGAATGAAAAAATAGCTAAGGGCGTTTATGACTTCTTTAGAGAAAACAAAAAATAATTATAGGAGATGTTCACTTGAAAAGAATAAAAATAAGCAGATTGATTAAGGATTTAAAGTTAAAATTAGTAAACAAATGGCATGATGACGGCAGAGCCATAGCCACAAGTGAAATTAACAGAGTTGGTCTTCCTCTTGCTGGATATTCTGATAACTATGGCTTTGATAGAGTTCAAATAATTGGAAAGGCTGAATGGAGCTACTTCTCTGAATTATCCCAAGAGCTAAAAAGAGAAAGAGCAAGGGAACTGATGAAAAAAAATATCCCATGTTTGATTGTAACTAGGGAATTAGAAGTTCATAGTGAAATAATTGAAGAAGCAGAGATAAACAATATACCGATTTTAAGGACTAATATATCTACATCAAAATTTGCAAGTAAAATTATATATTATCTTGAACATGAGTTAGCTCCAAATACAACATTGCATGGTGTTTTAATTGAAGTCAATGGTATTGGGATATTGATTTTTGGAGAGAGTGGAGTTGGAAAGTCAGAAACTGCCTTGGAATTAGTAAAGAGAGGTCATAGGCTAGTGGCAGATGATGCAGTTCAAATTAAAAAGGTAGACGAATATACCTTAGTTGGAACTGCCCCTGAAATCATAAAATATTTTCTTGAGATACGAGGAATTGGTATATTAGATGTAGCAAAGCTTTACGGTATGGGAGCAGTTAGAGATAATAAGGTTATTGATTTAGTGGTGCAATTGGATACCGATAATAAAAGCACCTATGAGAGACTGGGGTTAGATGAGGATTTTATTGACATATTAGGAGTTAATATATCGAAGATAACTATACCCGTTAGACCAGGAAGAAATCTAGCCGTAATTCTTGAAGCAGCAGCAAGAAACCACCGTCAAAAGCAAATGGGCTATAATGCTGCTGAAGAGCTGAATATTAGATTGCTTAAGCAGAATGGATGAAGCTTATTTGTTTAAAGATTTTGAAGCTTAATAAAGAGTAAAAATAATTTGTTAAAGTATATACAAACAATTAAGATGATGCTATAATGAATTTGAACAATAGAAAAAAACAACATCTAAAAAGTTGTTGTTTTTTTAAAGAATATTGTTAAAAAATAAACAATTTTATAGAAATATGAATTGGAGTTGAAGAAAGGGGATGCGGCATGGCAAAAAATATCTTAACGAAGGAAAACTTTGAGAAATTAAACGAAGTTATTGAAGACAACAGAGGAAGAAAAGGTGCATTAATGCCAGTACTAAA
>JANQEZ010000379.1 GCA_028278115.1 Clostridia bacterium | reverse complement strand
GTGGTATATATTATTATATATAGATGTGTGACCCTAAAACTTAACCTTTTTTCAAAATATTTCTTAGCCAAAACTACAATGCTTAATTTGGCTAATAGCTAATGGCTGACAGCTCACAGCAAAACCATTGAAAGTAAAACTTTTAATTTGTACATAAAAGATTTTAACACTACCGGGAAGAATTAGAATTGACCTAAAAAAATATAACTTAAAACTGGGGGATAGAAAAGATGACTAATAAAGATATTATTAACATTTCGTTAAAGGGTGGAACAGTAATAGAGGTTAAAAAAGGTATAACTTTAGAGGAAATAAAGGATAAAGTCCAAACAGAATACAATGCTTTAATAGTAGCTGCAAAGATAAATAATAATTTAAAGGAATTAAGCTTTACTGTAAAAGAAGATTCTGAAATTGAATTTATTGATATATCAACATCTATTGGACAACGGATATATCAGAGAAGCCTATCATTTGTATTCATAAGGGCAGCAATGGAATTACTGCCAGAATGTAAAGTGAGTGTAGAGCATTCCCTTAGCAAAGGTCTTTATTGCGAAATAAAATATAAACGTCCAATAAATGAAGACACTGTAGAGGCAATTGAAAAAAGAATGAAAGAAATAGTTAAGGAAGATGTAAAGCTTATAAAGAAAAATATATCAAAGGATGAAGCGAAGAAAATCTTTAGCAAATTTAATATGGATGCAAAGGAAAAGCTTTTAAAGTACAGAGATAAGGAAAACATAAATATTTATAGCTGCGGGTGGCTAAAAAATTACTTTTATGGGTACATGGTTCCAAGTACGGGATATTTAGAGAACTTTAAATTGAAGTTTTACTTGCCAGGAATCATTATTCAATTTCCAACAAAGGATCAGCCAAATGAAATCCCTGAGTTTAAAGAACAGCCTAAATTAGCTGCAATCTTGAGGGAAGCTGAAGTTTGGGGCAATATTTTAGATGTGGGATATGTGGCTAATCTCAACGAGCTAATAGAGAATGATAAATATCCAGAGCTCATAAGAATAGCCGAGGCTCTACATGAGAAGAAAATTGCAGAGATTGCCGACATGATTACCCAAAAAGAAAAAAGAGTGGTTCTGATTGCTGGTCCCTCATCTTCAGGTAAAACAACCTTTGCCCAAAGACTTTTAATTCAGCTTAAAGTAAATGGTTTCAATCCAATAACTTTATCTACCGATGATTATTTCGTCAATAGAGAATTTACTCCAAGGGATAAAGAAGGAAACTATGATTTTGAATCCTTAGGTGCCGTTGATGTTGAGCAGTTTAATGAGGATTTGACTAAGTTAATTCAAGGTGAAGAAGCACATATTCCAACCTTCAATTTTCTAACTGGAACAAGGGAGTACAAAGGAAATAAAATTAAAATACATAAGGACCAGCCAATTATAATTGAGGGTATCCACGGATTAAATGAAAGGTTGACTAAGGATGTACCAGATGATAAGAAATTCAAAATATATATAAGTGCATTGACACAACTAAATATTGATAATCACAATAGAATACCTACAACAGATACAAGACTTGTTAGAAGAATAGTTAGAGACAGCAAGTACAGAGGTCATTCTGCCATAACTACCCTAAAATTATGGAAGTCAGTTAGAAGAGGAGAAGAAAGAAATATATTTCCTTTCCAAGAAGCGGCTGATATTATGTTCAACTCTGCCCTAGTATATGAATTAGCAGTTTTAAAAAAGTATGCTGAGCCTCTGTTAAAGGAAATTGACGACAAGGAACCAGGGTATGCTGAGGCCAAGAGATTACTTAAGTTTTTAAGTTATTTTAAATCAATTGATGATGACACCAGAATACTACAGACCTCTATTTTAAAGGAGTTTGTAGGTGGAAGCTGTTTTGTAGAATAAATAATTAAGAAATTTTAAATTGACTGACATATTACATTGATTTAAAGTAAAAGCTGCAGGGATATTTTTAACGATAGGAGTTGAAAAAAATGCAGCTTTTATTAAATAATTTAGTTGAAAAAAACAGGCAGTGGACAAAGCATGGAAAAGTAGCCAACTATATTCCAGAGCTTGGGAAAATGGATTCTGATAGGCTTGGAATAGTGGTGGTTGATACAGGTAGGAAAATCTATAGGGCAGGCGATTACCAAACAAAGCTTACAATGCAAAGCATGTCTAAGCCCATTGCGTTACTATTAGCTCTTTTGGACAATGGAGAAGAAAAGGTTTTCAGGAAAGTTGGTAAGGAGCCTACGGGAGATCCCTTTAACTCAATGATAAAGCTTGAGACATTAAACCCATCAAAGCCGCTAAATCCCATGATAAATGCTGGAGCTATAGCGGTTACTTCCTTGATTAAAGGAATTTCAAAGGAGGAAAAGTTTTTTAGAATTTTGGATTTGTTTAGAAAGATATCTAAAAATCCTAACCTAGATATAAATATGGATGTTTATCTAAGTGAAAAAAAGACAGGGGATAGAAACCGCTCTATTGCTTACTTCTTAAGGGATATAGGAATACTTGAGGGCGATGTAGAAGAAATACTTGATTTGTACTTTAAGCAGTGTTCAATTGAAGTCACCTGCGAAGACATAGCTAATATGGGTATGTTTTTAGCAAACCAAGGAATTGATAGAGAGAGTGGGAAAAGCATTGCACCTATGCACCTGACTCAGATAGTAAAAACCTTCATGATTACATGCGGTATGTACGATGCTTCAGGGGAGTTTGCCATAAATGTGGGCATTCCATCAAAAAGTGGTGTGAGCGGAGGAATAATGTGTGCCGTTCCCAATAAAATGGGAATAGGAGTCATTGGACCCTCCTTAGATATTAAGGGCAACAGCATTGCAGGGGTAAAGCTCCTAGAAGATTTATCTGAGGAGTTTAAGTTGAGTATATTTTAGAAATAAAACTTTATACTTATTGATGAACACAATGCTTCTAAAGATTATGAAGACATAGATTGTTTTACAGTTTCTTAGCTTTTTAATAGCAAAGGAACTTTTTTATAGCCCAGAAGCTCGAAGCTTTTTTAAAGAAATTGCATAGCTGAAACAGATGAAAATAAACAGTTAGAGGACAAATTGAAACTATTACCAGTTAAATTTTAGGGAGGATTTAACTGGTAGCCAAAGACATTTGTTCTTGCCCAGAAGCCTTATTAGGAAGACCCTAATACTTGCAACTTGGAACTTAGAACTTGGAACTTAGAACTTAGAACTAAAACATTCCGCCAAACGCCTGTATCCTTAAACTCATACACATATTAACTTTTTAAGTACTGCTTATTTTTTAATATTATGTAGATTGATGACAAAATAAAGGAGGAAAACCTATTGACTTTGTAGAATTATTAAATATGGTTGAAAATAAGCATGTTTATCTTTAGTAATAAAATTCATAGAACTCTATCATATATTATCTATCTTAGCCAAGTTAGAATTATGCAATTTTCTCAAATATTATTTAGTGTTATTAATGGAGTGATCCTATGATTTTGGATAAGAAAAAAAAATATTTTGAGGTTAGTAATGATTATATTTATATTGTACTAACCCTTTTAATTATCACAGTGACATCTTCTATATCAATTATCTTTCAATCAGAGATTTATACTATACTTAACATATCTAATTATTTGACTTGGCATATTCTATTAGAAATGTCCAGTGTAGTTTTTGCAGTTATTATTTTTAATAGCTGTTATCACTCCTATAAGCATACAAAACGATTAAGGCTATTAATATTAGCAGTAACCTTCTTTATTGTAGGATGTCTAGACTTTATCCACACATTGACCTTTGAAGGCATGCCCAACACTGTTGCAAGGAATTCCAATGAAATCTCAATCATATATTGTATTTTATCAAGATTAGTTATGGCAACGGGTATTTACTTGTCATCAGCGACAAAGTGTATGAAAAAAGTAAAGTATAATGAAAAATCTATTCTAATACTGAGCACCTCCCTAATTTTTATATTATTTTATATCGTTACTTACAACTCACAAAGTATTCCAGCATTTTTTTTAGAGGGTTTTGGACTGAGGAGGCTAGAAATAAATATTGAGTATTTTGTGATATTTTTACAGACAATGGCCATTATAAATTATCTAAAGCGCTATAAACGCAGCTTAAATAAATATATAATAATCCTATGCTCTGGAATTATATTGATTGTATTCAGTGAAACCACCTTTATACTTAACAAAAACGCATTAGATATATTTAATGTACTAGGGCATATGTATAAGACGGTGGGCTACTATCTAATATATTATGCAATATTTAAATATAATATAGACCTGCCATATATTAAATTAAAAGAGGCTCAGGGGAAAATTGAGCTTTATGCAAACAATTTAGAGAAAATAGTAGACATTAAAACCAAGGAGTTTAGAGATGCAAATGAAATGCTCAATAAGGAATTAGACTATGCTAAGGTAATACAGCAGTCTTTGCTGCCTCCAAGTAAAATAGAAATAGGAAATGTAATATTTAGAGCACAGTACATACCATGTGAAAAGCTTAGTGGAGATTTTTACGATATATTTGAAATTGGCAGAGAAAATATAGGAATGTATATACTTGACGTAACGGGGCATGGCGTTCCTGCCGCATTATTAACCATGCTTAGTATAAATAATATAAAATCAAACGAAAGCTTAATAAAAAGATATAGGGGTCTTAAACCCCATAAAAACCTTCAGCATTTCTATGAGCAATTTAATAGATTAAATTTTCCTGAGGAAATGCATATAGTAACTTTATTTGCAACCTACAATATTAAAAGTAAAATCTTAACCTATTGTTCAGCCGGAATGAACTGTCATCCCATTGTATCTAGAAAGACAGGGGAGATTGAGTTTTTAGATAAAAGCAAGGGCTTTCCCATCTGTCAGTTCAGTGACTTTTATACACCAGAATATAAAAGTGCTAAAGTTCTACTACAGAGAGGAGATAGAGTTATATTTTACACAGATGGTCTAGTTGATATGCAGAAAAATTCTAGACTAAATGAAGAAGAATTGATTAGTATTTTAAAGAAAAATAAAGATATCGACATAGAAAAGCTAAATAGAAAAATACATCAAAGGCTTGTAAAACCTCAAAAAGATTTTGATGACGACATTACATACTTCATCATGGAAGTTGCGTAATAAAATATCAAACATTGACTATTTAATGTAAAAATAATATAATATATATAAAAATTCATAATTGTTAGAATGTTTATATCAATATTTATAATATATAAGTTCTTATAAAGGAGATTTTTTATGAAGGATATTTTAGTGCTAAGAGAATTAGAACAAATAAAAGCAATTGCCCATCCATATAGGCTTGAAATCATTGATTCTTTTGAAGAATCTTCTGCTACAGCAAAGCAAATAGCTGATAGAATGGAGGAACCCCATGCTAAGGTAAATTATCATATTAAAACCCTAGTAAAGGTTGGAATACTAGAGCTTATAGAAGAAAAAGTCAAGCTTGGAATAGTAGAAAAATACTATAGACCCTCTGCAAAGAATTTAGTAATAGATAGAAATGTATTAAATACTGGCGAGAAAAGTGCTTTAGAATCCTTAGAGCAGGTATCATTTTCTTTATTTGAAAGTATTTCAAAGGATTTTTACAGAGTAGCGGAGCTTCCTAATGCCAGTGAATACCCTAAAAAGTTCTTATATTATTCTGATTATTATGTAACACTTGACGAGATGACAGAGCTTCAGAATAGATTGTCATCAGTATATGAAGAGTTCTTAAAGGATAAAAAAGATAAGAATAGACCGAATACAAAAAAATATTCATTGTCATCGCTTATGATACCCAAGGCAAGAGATAAAAAATAAAAATTGTGAAATTTAATAATTAATGTAATACAGCCTGCATAAATATTAATATTAGGATATATTTTTTTTATATGTGTGTTGGACAGAGTCTAATAACTTTAAGTATCAATTAATTTATACGTATAAAAAAAATTATCTATATATAAATGTCATAAAAGTTAGAAAGCAATCAAGTAAAACTTTATTGAAGGGAGGGATGCAGTGAAGAATAGAAAAGGGAAATTATGTTTTTCTAATTTTACTATAACAAAATGAGGGGGATTTACGTTGTTTAAAAAATCATTAGTATTAGTTGTTGTATTCTGCCTAATGGCTACTTTAGCTTTAAGTGGTTGTTCACAGCCTGCAGAGGCTCCTGTAGAAGATAATCAAGCTTCTGAGCAAATTAGTGAAGGTGATAAAAAGGATGATGCTCCAGCCGAAAAGCCTGAACCTAAAGGACCAAGTGGTTCAGTTGTAGTTGGTTCTGGAAGTATGAATGGAGAATTTATCACAGGCTGGGGTAACTCAAGCTATGATAACAATATCCGTAAGCTTGTAATGGCTCCAGAATTGCTTATGAGGGATCCAGGCGGAAAGCTTCACCTAGCACCTTACCTTGAAAAAAGAGATATATCAGATGATGGGTTAGTACACACATTTACATTTAATGATAAGTTTGTAAATGGTGAGTACAAATATACTGACGGTAACCCAATGACCTTTGACGATGTTATCTTTACTTTCGATTTCTATATGAGTAAAGATTTAACAGAAGCTGGCGGTTCGTCTTCATTACCTGAGTACCTTGCTAGCTACAAAAAGATAGGTGATAACCAGATAGAATTTACCCTTAAGGAAAAGATTTATACTACAGATCACTCAGTATTTAGTGAGAGGTATATCTTAAACAGTAAGTACTACCTAAAGGATAAGCCTGCTGACAAATCTGTACAACAGCACGTTAAGGACAGCTTAATATCTAAGCCTATAGGTGCTGGTCCTTATAAAATAGTAGAATACGTTGAAAATCAATACGTTAAGCTTATAATAAATGAAGATTACATGGGTAACTATCAAGGCTCTAAGCCAATGATTAAAGACTTAGTTGTTAAGATAACTAATGACGAAACTGAGTTAGACGAATTATTAGTTGGCGATGTTGACCTTATCCCTGGCGAAATAGAAGATACAAAGATAGATGCTGTTAAAGCTGATCCAAATCATACTTTCTCTAACTATCCACGTCATGGATATGGACATTTAACCTTCCACAATGACTTTGAGGCAGTTAGACATAGAGAAGTAAGGCAAGCATTTGCATATATGATGGATAGAGAAGTATTTAGAAATGCTTTCATAGGACCTTATGGTATTTCAACCGATGGACCATACTCAACAAACTATTGGATGATAGACGAAAACTGGGTTGATGAAAACCTTATAAAATATACTTCTGACAAAGAAAAAGTTAAAGAAATATTAGAAAGTAACGGATGGGCACGTGGAGCAGATGGAATCTATGCTAAGGATGGGGAAAAGCTAGAAATCTTCTTAGCAGCAGGACTTAAGAGATGGGTTGATACACTTAATCTAGTACTTGCTCCAGATAAAACAGTTGAAGACTTTGGTATAAAAGTTAATGTTGAGCAGCTTGACTTCTCAGTATTATTAGACCACTATTATGGTAAAAACCTAGATACTAGCGACAGAAAGTATCATATGTTTGCATTAGCTACGTCTCTTCTTCCAGCATTTGATGGTTATGCAAACTGGCATTCAGACAAGATTGAGACTTGGGGTAATGCTACATCTCCTAACTCAGCTAGATTTAGCAACGAAGAAGCTGACGAACAAATAATGAAAATGCGTTCAGCTCAGGATGATGCTACTTATCAAAAAGCTTATCAGGATTGGTTAATCGTTATGAATAGAGAAATGCCATTACTTCCTCTATATTCAAATGATTATCATGACTTATTTGATGCTAAGATTAAAGACCTAAATACTAGTCCGCTTTGGCCTTGGCCATATGCTATAATTGAGGCATATGTAGATTAAGAAATATAATTGCAACTAAAAAGACACCTCTAGCTGAAAGCATAAGCCATATGCTAGGCTTTAAGACAGATAGAGGTGTCTTTTTTTACCGAGATGGGAGGACAAGAAATAGTGAGTGCTAACAACAATTTATATAAATTAACTTTTTGGGAAAAATATGGTTCTATTATAAAATATATTGGGAAAAGAATTCTTCTCATAATACCAGTATTATTTACTATATCACTTATTATATTTACTATGGTAGAATTTATGCCAGGTGATCCCATAAATGCCTTCCTTAATCCAGAACAGCTTACAGGTACAGTCGAGGAAGTTGCTGCAAAAAGAGCTTTTTGGACAGAGAAATTAGGACTTAATGATCCTTTTCCAGTGAGATTTTTTAGGTGGTGGGGACAATTATTAAGAGGTGAATTTGGATACTCTATCGTCAAATTTCAGCCTGTTAGAAACTTTATTGGAGAACATATATATAATTCCTTTGTTCTTAATGTATTTGCCTTCTCCCTCGCCTTTGCAATTGCCATTATTGTAGGCATAAAATCCGCAGTGAAAAAGCATTCAATGTATGATAACTTTTTTTCTGTTTTTTCTATAGTAGGGATATCGTTACCATCGTTTTTCATGGCAATGATATTGATATTTGCCTTTGCAGTCAGGCTGCAAATATTACCCTTTAATGGAATGCAAGACCCTTTAAATATTAGACCTACATGGACTTACTACGTTTTGCCTATTACAGTAATAGCCCTTGGTTCTTTAGCATCTCTATTAAAGTAT
This sequence comes from Clostridia bacterium, assembly GCA_028278115.1. Taxonomy (GTDB): domain Bacteria; phylum Bacillota; class Clostridia; order Peptostreptococcales; family Caminicellaceae; genus JANQEZ01. The sequence continues at coordinate 5,858 of JANQEZ010000379.1, read as the reverse complement.
GTACGTAATGCTATGCTAGAAGTACTTAAGCAAGATTATATACGTACTGCAAGATCAAAGGGTTTAGCTGAAAAAGTAGTTATATATAAACATGCTTTTCGCAATGCCTTAATACCAGTAATAACATTAGTTGGTTTTTGGATACCAAGGCTATTTGGCGGTTCAATCCTTATAGAGAAAATATTTATATGGCCTGGGATAGGTCTATTAATGAATGACGCATACGTACAAAAGGATAGAAGTGTACTCGTAATTGTACTGGTTTTCTATGCATTGCTTACGCTTCTTGGAAATCTATTTATGGACGTCGGTTATTCACTAGCTGATCCAAGAATTAGAGAAGGAGGTTCAAAGTAATGGTAGCAAACAAAAACAAAGAGCATGAAAAAATTATCTCTCCTACGCGGCTGATGATACAGAAATTTAAAGCTAATAGTCTTGCGATGTTTGGACTTTGGACTTTCCTTACCATTGTAACAATAGTAGTAATTGGTAGTGTTTATGTTAATGTGACTAATTATGACTTAGCGGATTTAAGCAGGATAGGTACTCATAAATACTTGCCTCCATCAAGTGAAAATTGGCTTGGAACCGATAGATATGGTAGAGATCAATTTATTAGAGTTATTGTTGGTGGAGCAATTTCTCTTCAAGTAGCATTTCTTTCTACAATTTTATCTGTTACAATAGGTATAACCATCGGAGCTATATCGGGATATTTTGGAGGTAAAGTAGATAATTTCTTAATGCGTGTGACTGAAATTGTGTCATCATTCCCATTTTTAGCACTTGCATTTACTTTATCAGTAATATTTTCCGATGTCGAACAGACAACTAAATTATTTATATTGGTTTTTATATTGGGTATTTTAAGGTGGACGGGTCTTGCAAGAATAATACGTGGGCAAGTGTTATCCCTAAGGGAGCAGGAGTTTATAACTGCCACAAAGGCACTTGGTATTTCTACAAAGAATCAAATTACAAGACATCTTATACCTAATGTTGTTGCTTATGTTATAGTGTCTGCTACAATAGGCTTTGCAGGGGCTATATTATCTGAGGCTGCATTATCTTATTTAGGACTTTCAGTTAATGAGCCAGTTCCCACCTGGGGCGGTTTGCTTCAGCGTGCCTCTACATCAACTATCATGAGGAATTTTCCTTGGATGTGGGTATTCCCTGGTATAGCACTATTTGCACTAATTATGAGTGTTAATCTTATAGGTGAAGGACTCAGGGATGCAGTTGATCCTAAGAGTGAGATAATGTCTAAGTCAAGAAAGGGAAGAAGAAGAAAAAGGGAAGAAAGAGATAAAATATTTGCAGAAAAAGAACTAAGAGATAAAAGAATCGGAGAAAAGGCTGCAGGAATTGAGGTGAAGTCATAATGAGTAAAATTTTAGAAGTTAGAAATTTACACACTTATTTTTTCACTGAAAAGGGTACAGTAAGGGCAGTAAATGGTGTGGATTTTGAAATTGAATCTGGAAAAACCTTAGGAATAGTTGGAGAATCGGGAAGCGGTAAATCCATCACTTCTATGAGTGTTCTAAAACTTCTTGAGGAACCAGGAGAAATAGTGGATGGAGAAATTATTTTTAATGGAAATGATTTGGTTTTAGCTGATGAAAATGAGATGAGAACAGTTCGTGGTAATGATATATCTATGATATTTCAAGAGCCTATGACATCACTTAATCCTGTGCTTAAAATAGGAAATCAGCTTTTAGAGCCCCTTACACTTCATCAAGGGTTAGATAAAAGAGAGGCTTGGTCTAAGGCAGTTGACTTACTTAGAGAAGTAAAAATACCGAATCCAGAGAGAGTAGTTCACAATTATCCTCATCATCTATCTGGAGGTATGCGTCAACGTGTGATGATAGCAATGGCATTAGCCTGTGAGCCTAAGCTTCTAATAGCAGATGAACCTACAACTGCATTGGATGTTACTATTCAAGCTCAGATATTTAAGCTTATGAATGATTTAAAGACTGACCATAATACAGCCATTATGTTTATAACCCATGATTTAGGTGTTGTAGCAGAATTAGCCGATGACGTTGTTGTTATGTATTGCGGCCAGGTTGTTGAGAGAGCAACGGTAGATACAATATTTGGGAAGAAGAGGTTTGAGCATCCCTATACGGAAGGACTACTTGCTTCAATACCAAGACTTGATGAAGAAGTAGAATATTTAGATCAAATTGAAGGCAGCGTACCTCATCCATTAAATCTTCCAAAGGGATGTCGTTTTTCAACACGTTGTAAATATGTAACCGATAAATGCATCAATGAAATGCCAGAACTTCAAAAGGTAGAAGGAAACCAATATGTAAGATGCTTCTACCCAGAAAAGGGGAATAGACATGAGTAGAAAAGTATTGTTAGAAACCAAGGACCTTAAACTTCACTTCCCAACTGGTAAAAGGAAAAATGGAAAGCCATTAACTGTTAAGGCCGTTGATGGGATAAGTCTTAAAATATATGAAGGTGAGACCTTAGGCTTAGTTGGAGAATCAGGCTGTGGTAAATCTACGATTGGTAGAACAATACTAAAGCTATATAAGCCCACTGAAGGTAGAGTAGTTTTTGATGATAATGACATAACTGACTATTCAACAAAGCAAATGATGCCCCTAAGACAGGAAATGCAGATTATATTCCAAGACCCATATTCTTCTCTTAATCCTAGAATGACTGTTGGACAGATAATAGGAGAGGCTTTAGCAGAGCACGGCATATATAAAGCTGGTTCCCAGGAATTAGAGGATCATGTTAAAAAGGTTATGGCTACCTGTGGTGTTGATGACTATATGATTCATAGATATCCTCATCAGTTTTCAGGTGGGCAAAGACAAAGAATAGGCATAGCGAGAGCACTGGCTCTTAATCCAAAATTTATCGTTTGTGATGAGGCTGTTTCAGCCCTTGACGTTTCAATTCAGTCTCAGGTAATCAATCTATTAGCAGATTTACAAAAAGAATATGGGATGGCTTACTTATTTATATCCCATGATTTAAGTGTAGTTAAACATATAAGTGATAGAATAGGTGTTATGTACCTGGGTAACCTAGCAGAGCTAGCACCAAAGAAGGAGCTCTATGAGAATCCTCAGCATCCATATACAAAGGCATTATTATCTGCAATACCTGTTACTGACTTAGAGGTAAATAGAAACAAACAAAGAATTCTTCTAGAAGGAGACATTCCTTCAAATGTAACACCGCCACCGGCCTGTAAGTTTAACACAAGATGCCCTATAGCCAAGGATATTTGTAGGAAAATAACTCCAGAATGGGAAAAAGTAGGTGAAGATCACTTCGTTGCTTGTCACTTCAAAGGAGCTGAAATAAAATAATGAAAATTAATAGAGAAGAATACGTTTCAAGAAGACAGAAATATTATGATGAGAAAAGAAAATTTGAAACGGCATTAGAAGGAGTACAATTAGAAAAAGGAGATGTACCTGCAATGATTATTGCTGCATTTTCAACAATATTTCCATTTATGATTGGGCTTGTCCTTTGTTTGTTTCTTCTTGTTAAATTTATCTTTGGATTTTAAAATAAAGAAATATTCTTTAAATGATTTTTAGTAATTAAAAAATATTTTTTTAACTAATCAATTATATAACTGCTTAGAGTTCTTATCTTTTAACTAGAATCTCAAGCAGTTTTTTTGTTGCTTTAAATACTATGATTTATCCAATAAGGTTTTGCTTGGGACTCTCCATATAGATGTGTGACCCAGAAGTTTTACTGTCAATGTTTCTGCTGTTAGCTGTCAGCCAAATTAAGCATTTTATTTTTGGCCTGCGAAATATTTCAAAAGAAGGTTAAATTTTTAAAGCATACACCTATAGAACTATACAAATGAAATGTTTATTTATGCAGGTTTAGGGTAAATCTATAATATGGATAAATACCTTTAAGGAGATGAAGTAATGTATATAGGATCGCATTTATCTATATCAAAGGGATATCAATACGCAGTTAAACAAGCAATTGATATTGGAGCCAACACTTTTCAATTTTTCACTAGAAATCCAAGGGGAGCAAAGGCTCGCAAATTGGATTTGGATGATGTGAAAATTGCTAATAACCTATGTATAACCAATGGCTTTGGTCCACTGCTAGCCCATGCTCCATATACCTATAATTTTGCTTCAAAAAAAGATAGTACATGGGAATTGGCTAAAAATCTTTTAAAGGATGATTTACATAGACTCTCCTATTTAAAGGGCTGCAGGTATATAGTTATGCATCCTGGAAATCATTTGCATGAAGGCTTAGAATTTGGAATTGAAAGAATTTCAAAGGCTTTAAATGAAGTTTTACAGGGAAATGAAAATACAATGATTTTATTGGAAACAATGTCTGGTAAAGGCACTGAAATAGGTTTTAGATTTGAGCAATTAAAGGAAATAATTGATAGAGTTAAGTTTCAAGAGCTGGTTGGGGTATGCTTTGATACCTGTCATACATATTCTGCTGGTTACGATATAATAGAGGATCTAAATGGTGTACTTAAGAAGTTTGATGATATAATAGGAATAGATAAACTTAGAGCTATTCACCTAAATGATAGTCAGCATGAAATAAATAGTAAAAAAGACAGACATGCATGTATTGGAGAGGGAACACTTGGGTTAGAAGGAATACTTAAATTCATTAACCACCCAAAGCTAAAGGGAAAACCTCTATTTTTAGAGACTCCCAATGAGCCGGAAGGATATAGACAAGAGATAAAACTTTTAAAATATGGATGTAATAGTTTATAAGCCCATAGGATTCTCCTAGAGGCTTATTCTTTTTTTAATAAAATCCAAAAATCCTCCAAATAATATTAATAAATGAGGAAATTGCATAATTCTAGCTTGGCAGAATTGGATAATATTTATGGTATAGCTCTGAGGAATTTAAATCCATATATAGTAGTAAATTTTTTAGAGTTGTAATTATGCAATTTGCTCAAACAATAAAATTTAAAATTGGAGGAGTGGATTGTTTGAAGGCATTGATTGCAGGCTTATTGGCAGGTTTAGCTACTGGATTAGGTACATTGCCACTAATTTTTGTCCAAAAAATATCTAAATCAGTAGAAGACTCGCTATTGGGTTTTGCAGCGGGTATAATGATATTTGCTAGCTCCTTTAGTCTTATTGCACCAGCATTAAAAGAAAAAAACATTGTTCAAGTAATCTCAGGTCTGCTGGTTGGTGCAGTCATTATGGCATTAATAGAGGTTTCAGTACCTCATCTTCATTTAGATAAACTAAAGCTCGTTGACTTTAGTGATGAAACCATAAAAAAGACTATGCTCTTACTTTCAGCCATAGTTATTCATAGTATTCCCGAAGGCTTAGCAATAGGTATAGGATATTCCACTGAGAACTCATCTCTAGGTTTAGTAATGACCATAGCCATTGCAGTCCAAAACGCTCCAGAGGGTTTAGTAATATCAGCACCCCTTATTGAAAAGGGTTACTCAAAGCCGAAGGCAATTGCATTTGGTTTCTTGGCAGGAATAGGTGAGCCTATTGGAGCAATTTTAGGAGCCTTAATGGGAAATGCTGTTGATGGTTTTATGCCCTTTGTCTTTAGTTTTGCTGCTGGAGCAATGTACTATGTAGTATCCCATGAGCTAATCCCAGAAAGTCATTGCAGCGGAAATCAAATGAAGGCTACCTTCGGCGTTATTTTAGGTTTTGCAGCTATGTTGATAATAGATTATGTGGTAAAATAGAGAAGCACTAGAGTTAAAATTGTTAATATAAATAGATTGCAATAAATCTTTTACATTTTGATTCCTTGAATATCCCTAAAGCATTGGCTATTCAAAAAATCAAAATGTAGGT
>JANQEZ010000378.1 GCA_028278115.1 Clostridia bacterium | reverse complement strand
AGAGTAAAACTTAACTTATACATGACTCAAATATGCGACGATTCTGGGCATTTTGAGGTGTGTATAAGTTGTAGTTTTACCTAAAATACCTATAAGCTTATAGTATATTAAAATTAAATAAATTCTTTAACAACCTACTATTCTACTATAAATTTCTCTTTTAAATACATCTTCTTAACATTTAGGGAATACCACTTAAGAATTTATTTATAAATATAAAAATACTTTTTCTATCTTAATAGAATATTTTTTTAATATTAGGATAACATGTTTTTATCGTCTTTAATATTTCTATATTAAAAAGAGTCCCTTAAAAAAGTTAATTCTATAAGTCACTCATCTATATGACTTGTATATTATTGCTATTTAATATATTATAAACATTAATAAAAATATTATAGAGATTCCAGTCAAAACTTTAATCTATGTACATTAATATAGTATATGTATAAATTAAGATTTACTATGGATTCTCTATACTTAATATTTTAACTGGAGGTATGACAATGAAAAGAGTTTTTTCTGGTGTTCAACCAACATCTCAAATTCATATAGGAAATTACATAGGGGCAATAAAAAGGTTTGTTGAACTACAAAATGATATGGATTGTTTTTTTTGCATAGTAGACTTGCATTCTGTTACTGTTCCCCAAAATCCAAAGGAATTGTATAAAAACTCTCTACAGCTTGCAGCTCTTTATATGGCAGTTGGATTAGATCCAAGCAAAGTAACTTTATTTATCCAATCCCATGTACCTGCTCATTCTGAACTTGCATGGCTGCTGCAATGCAATTCTTATATGGGAGAGCTCAATAGAATGACTCAGTTCAAAGAGAAGAGCCTTGGAAAAGATACCGTTACAACTGGCTTATATACTTATCCTGTACTTATGGCGGCTGATATATTGCTTTATGATACACACTTTGTACCGGTTGGTAATGATCAGAAGCAGCATCTTGAATTATGCCGGGATATTTCCATAAGATTTAATAAAAAATATGGTGAAACCTTTATAGTTCCTGAGCCTTTAATATCTAAGTTTGGGGCAAGAATAATGTCTCTAGATGATGCCACCAATAAAATGAGTAAAAGTAATGAAAATAAACATAGTAAAATAAACCTTTTGGACTCACCTTCCAAGATTAAAAAAAGTATTATGAAAGCTGTTACAGACAGCGAGAGTGAAGTTAGATTTGATGTAGAAAATAAACCTGGAGTAAGCAATCTAATGACCATTTATAATATTTTAGGTGATTTGCCCTTAGAAGATATTGAAAATAAGTATGAGGGACTAGGCTATGGAGCCTTTAAGAAGGATTTAGTTGAAATTGTTGTCTCTGGCTTAGAGCCTATACAAAGTAAATATGAAGAAATACTTGCATCAGGTGAAGTTGAAAAAGTTCTAAAAGAAGGTGCAGATAGAGCAAGGGAAGTATCCAATGAAGTTCTAAACAGTGTTAAGAAAAAGATGGGTTTTGTTATTCTTTAAAATCTATAAAGCTTAAAGTAATAAATGTATAAGGTTTTCCACTAAACTTTTTATTTTTAAAGATAATATAAAATCTTCCATTGACCAAAAATGGAAGATTTTTTATAATTCATTTAATTTATTAAACTCACTTCTAAATTTTTTAATAATCTTTTTCTCCATCCTTGAAACAGTCATTTGAGAAACTCCAAGATTATTTGCAACATCAACTTGGGTCATATTATTAAAAAATCTATCTTTAACTATTTTCACTTCTACTTCATTAAGCTTTTCTATACATTTATTTAAAAAGTCCATATTTTCAATATCGTCAAAGTTTTTATCGCTTTGACCTATTATATCCTTAAGCTGAACTTCCTTATCATCTCCATTATTATCATAGCTTACATCAAGGGATTTAGGCGTATATACTTGGCTAGCCTCCATAGCTTCTAATACTTCTTCTTCGGTAACCGCAAGATAGTTAGCTATATCCTTTACCTTTGGTACCCTTTGAAGCTCCTGTTGAAGCTTTACCTTAACATTATTAATTTTCTTAGACATCTCTTGAATTCTTCTCGGAACTCTTATAGCCCAACCTTTATCTCTAAAATATTTTTTTATTTCACCGATAATGGTTGGTGTTGCAAAGCTTGAAAACTCAAAGCCTCTATCTATATCAAACCTTTCAATTGCATAAATCAAACCTAGAGATGCTACTTGATATATATCTTCATAATCAATTCCCTTATTGATATATTTTTTTGAAAGAATCTCTGGTATATATAGATATCTTCTAATAAGTTCATTTCTAATATCTATATCCTTTGTATCTCTGTATATCTTAAATAACTCTTTATGCTCATACTTCTCTAGGGATTCCACTTCATACTCTTTTAATTTATTAGCAGTACTTCTCATATATTATCATCCCCTTAACTCTACACTTAATCGTCTTCACTCACATACTTAATCATCTCAATGATTGTTCCATTTCCTGGGGAAGATTTTACCTCGACAGCATCCATTAAAGACTTAATTATGAATATTCCAAGTCCTCCTTCCTTTGGATTGCATATATCAGGTACAGGGCATCTTTCTAAAGTAAATCCATTTCCATTATCTCTTACTTCTATTATAACCTTATTTTCATAAATAGCAAACTCTACATTAAAATTACTATCCTCTCCACATCCATGAATCACAGCATTATTACATGCTTCACCTACAGCGGCTTTTATATCCTCTATTTCTTCAATATTAAATCCTATTTTATTGGCTACTACTGAAGAAGTTATTCTTGCTATACTTACATACTCTGGTTTACTAGGTAGTGAAATACAAACATTTTCATTATTTAAACCTTCACCTTTATTCTCACATTTACCAGTCATCAAAAAACTTCACCTTCCTAACTTTAAATTACTCCATAATAAAAATTTTGTCTAAACCAGTTATTTTAAGAAGTTTAGATATATTTGACTTAGGATTAGCAATAATAATGTTTTTATCAACATTTTTTAGTCTTTTTAAAATACCTATAAGGACACCTAGTCCAGTACTATCAATATAATCAAGCTCTATACAGTTAAGCCTTATATTTGATTCTTTTTCTTGTAATAGGCTAATTAAAGTTTCTTTCAAATCGTTTGGCGTATAAATATCTACTTCACCTATAAGTTCAACAGTCCACATATCTTTTTCCCTATCGAAACTCTTTTTAACATTTAAAGACACAAGAAAACCTCCTCACAAAAACTATTTTAATTTTACCCATATTATTTAGTTCTAAACATTTAATTTATAAGCTTTTATTTTTCTTTCTTTAAATTATAATAACATAAAATCAAATTTTATCAAAATTTGTTAAACGGTGTTGAATCTTAGCCTTAAATAAAAATACATATAAAGAATGAGATATACTCTAGAGCATATCTCATTCTTTATACTTTATATTAATTATTCATCATAAAAATTACTTTTTTTTATCTACTTTTCTTGCATATTTTCCATATTATCCGATACCTTTGCTATAGAAGCAACATTATCATTATCTTTGATCCTCATTAGTTTTACTCCTCTAGTGTTTCTTCCAAATCTTGATATCCCATCAACTTCAAGCCTTATAACTGTACCAGAAGTATTTATAATCATTATTTCATCTTTATCCTTAACTATTTTGGAGCCCACAAGCTTTCCTGTTTTATTGCTAATGCTGTAGGTTTTGATTCCTTTACCTCCTCTAGACTGTGCTCTATACTCATTTAAGGATGTTCTCTTACCATATCCATTTTCACTAACCACTAACAAATCTGTTCCTTCATCAACTAGACCCATCTCGACTACATAATCACCTTTATTCAGGCTTATAGCCTTAACTCCCATTGCTGTTCTTCCCATGTTTCTTACATCGTTCTCACTAAATCTGATTGACATACCATCTACGGTTACAAGTATCAATTCTTTATTACCATCTGTAAGTTTAACACTTATAAGCTCATCTTCTGATTTTAGACTAAGGGCAATTAATCCGGCTTTTCTTGATGTATTAAATTGTGAAAGCTCAGATTTCTTTATCATTCCATTTCTAGTTGACATAACTAAATAACCATCTTGTGAAAATTCTTTAATGGGAATTATCGCTGTAATCTTTTCATTAGGCTCTAGATATAATAGGTTAACTATATTTGTACCCTTAGCCTGTCTCTTAGCTTCTGGAATTTCGTAGGCCTTTAGTCTATGTACCTTTCCAAAATTAGTAAAGAAGAGTATATAGTTATGGGTTGATGTAATAAATATATTTTCAACGAAATCTTCTTCCCTAGTGGAAAGACCTGACACACCTTTCCCACCCCTTCTTTGACTGCTGTAGGTAGTTGCAGGAACTCTTTTGATATATCCAAGGTGTGTTAACGTTATAAATACATCTTCTTCGTCTATTAGGTCCTCTATATCTATTTCATCTTCCTTTGCTATTATCTTTGTTCTTCTTTTATCGCTATATCTTTTCTTTATTTCTTGTAGTTCTTCTTTAATTATATTCATAAGTAGTCTTTCATTGGCTAGAATTTCTCTTAGTCTTGTTATAGTCATAATTAAATCTTCATATTCAGCATCTATTTTATCTCTTTCTAGCCCTGTTAGTTTTTGAAGCCTCATATCCAATATTGCTTGGGATTGAATTTCACTTAAATTAAAGTTTTTCATCAATCCTTCTTTAGCTTCTGCTACTGTTTTAGAGCCTCTAATTAGGCTTATAATAGCATCTATATTATCTAAGGCTATTTTAAGACCCTCTAATATATGTGCTCTAGCTTCAGCCTTTTTAAGATCATACTTAGTTCTTCTTGTAACAACATCCTTTTGATGCTCTAAATAGTAGCTCAACATTTGATGGAGATTTAGAACCTTTGGCTGTCCATCCACCAGTGCTATCATATTTATACTAAAAGTAGTCTGAAGCTGTGAGTGCTTATATAGTTTGTTTATAATTACATTTGCGTTAACATCCTTCTTAAGCTCAATAACTACCCTTATACCAGTTCTATCACTTTCATCCCTTAAATCTGTTATGCCCTCTACCTTCTTATTTCTTACTAGATCTGCTATACCTTCTATCATCTTTGATTTATTTACTTGGTAGGGAATTTCATGAACTATTATTGCACTTTTACCCTTACCGATATCTTCAATCTCTACTTTAGACCTTACAGTTACCTTACCCCTACCAGTCCTATAGGCTTCTTTTATGGCTTCCTTACCCATTACTATGGCGCCAGTAGGAAAGTCTGGACCCTTAACTATATTAATTATATCATCTGTATCAGTGTCAGGGTCATCTATTATTTTGACAGCGGCATCAATGACTTCTCTTAAGTTATGGGGAGGTATAGATGTAGCCATACCTACTGCTATACCATTTGATCCATTGACAAGTAGATTGGGATATTTACTTGGAAGAACCGTAGGCTCCTTTAGAGTTTCATCAAAGTTTGGTGAAAAATCTACTGTTTCTTTATCTATATCTCTAAGCATTTCTACAGAAAGCTTAGTAAGCTTTGCTTCGGTATACCTCATTGCTGCTGCTCCATCACCGTCGATAGACCCGAAGTTTCCATGACCATTTACAAGCATGTACCTAGTAGAAAAGTCTTGAGCAAGTCTTACCATGGCATTGTATATAGAACTATCTCCGTGGGGATGATACTTACCCATAGTATCACCGACGATACGTGCTGATTTCCTATGGGCTTTTTCGGGAGCTAAGCCGAGTTCATCCATTGCGTACAATATTCTCCTATGAACTGGCTTAAGTCCATCCCTTACGTCAGGAAGTGCTCTACTTACAATTACACTCATTGCATAATCTATATAGGATTTTTGCATTTCATTTGAAATATCTATCTCTATAATGTTTTGTTTGTTTTCTTCCATTTAACTCCCCACCTTTATATATCAAGATTACTTACATATTGGGCATTTGACTCTATGAATTCTCTACGAGGTGCAACTTTATCTCCCATCAAAGTTGTAAATATTTCATCGGCTAAGATAGCATCATTTATAGTTACTCTAATTATTGTTCTCTTTTCGGGGTCCATTGTTGTATCCCAAAGCTGATCTGGATTCATTTCTCCAAGACCCTTATATCTTTGAAGGGACATCCCTTTTCTTCCTATTTCACTTAATAATTTTTCCAGCTCTCTATCACTATAAACATAATGTTCCGCTCTGCCCTTTTTAACCTTATAAAGTGGTGGTTGAGCTATATATACATATCCTTCTTCTACTAATGGTCTCATATATCTAAAGAAGAAGGTTAGAAGCAGAGTTCTAATATGAGCTCCATCAACATCGGCATCGGTCATTATTACAATCTTGTGGTATCTTAGTTTGCTTACATCAAATTCGTCTCCTATACCACATCCAAAGGCTGTAATCATAGCTCTTATTTCGTTATAATTTAGTATCTTAACTAAACTTGCCTTTTCAACATTCATTATCTTACCTCTTAGTGGTAAAATAGCTTGAATACTTCTGTCTCTTCCCTGTTTAGCAGAACCCCCCGCCGAGTCCCCTTCCACTAGAAATACTTCACATTTTGAAGGGTCCCTTTCTGAACAGTCTGCAAGCTTACCTGGAAGGGTCATACCATCTAGTGCACCCTTTCGTCTTGTAAGCTCCCTTGCTTTCTTTGCTGCTTCTCTGGCCTTTGCAGACCTAGTACATTTATCCATAATAATTTTAGCATCTGAAGGATTTTCTTCTAAAAATATTGCAATAGTTTCAGAGGATATAGATTCTGAAATACCTCTTAGTTCACTATTACCAAGCTTAGTTTTAGTTTGTCCTTCAAACTGGGGCTCAGTTAGCTTTACTGAAATTATTGCCGTCATACCTTCTCTTATATCTTCACCTTGAAAATTAGTATCTTTTTCCTTTAAAAAGCCATTTTTTCTAGCATAATCATTTATTACTCTAGTAAGAGCACTCTTAAATCCGCTTAAATGTGTACCGCCTTCATGGGTGTTTATATTATTTGCAAATGTAAATATATTTTCAGAGTAAGCATCAGTATATTGCAGGGCTATTTCTATAATAGCTCCATCCTTCTCCCCTTCATTATAAACAATATTAGGATGTATCTCATTTCTATTTTTATTTAGATGCTTAACAAATTCTTTAATTCCGCCTTCATAATAAAACTCTGATTTTTTTTCTTTCTCGGGTCTTTTATCTTCAATGATTATTCTAATTCCTTTATTTAAAAATGCCAATTCTCTTAATCTATGTTCAAGGGTTTCAAATTTAAATATTGTTTCTTCAAATATTTCCTTATCAGGCATAAAACTACTTTTAGTTCCAGTTATTTTTGATTTACCTACTACTTCAAGCTTAGTTGCAGTTTTACCTCTTTCATATCTTTGTTTATAAATTTTGCCATCTCTATGGACTTCTACTTCAAACCACTCTGATAGTGCATTTACAACAGATGCACCTACACCATGTAGACCACCAGATACTTTATAGCCTCCACCACCAAATTTACCACCAGCATGTAGTACTGTATGAATAACCTCTACTGCAGGTTTATTCATTTTAGGGTGCAAATCAACTGGCATTCCTCTTCCGTTATCGGTTACACTAATTGAACCATCTTCATTTATTGTAACCCCAATATTATTACAATGACCTCCCAGTGCTTCATCTACACTATTATCAACTATTTCTTCTACTAGATGATGAAGTCCTCTAGGCCCAGTTGTACCAATGTACATACCTGGTCTTTTTCTAACAGCCTCAAGACCTTCAAGTACTTGAATTTGCTGGGCATTATATTCTCCGTTAAAGTTCTCACCCATTTGTTTCCCTCCTGACTATAGTCGTGTTACATTAAAATCGTAAGATAAATTGCGCTGAAATAATGAAAGCTTATACTTTTTTTAGTGAAATTTATCTATCTTTAGAGTAGCATTACTGCATGTATATAGACATTTAGTCTTACCTTGCTTTAATAAATATTAAAACAGAGCTTCTTTTTCTTTGATTATATTCCCTTTTGATATCTTAAATATATTTCCTTCCCTTACAAGTGGAAGCATAGGCTCCGGTATTTCAGTTATAGTTACAAAGGTTTGAACATTTCTTAAACTCTTTATTAAGAAGTTTTGGCTATTTATATCTAATTCAGACATTACGTCATCTAACAGAAGAATTGGATATTCACCTACTTCCCCTTTAATTATTTCTATCTCAGATAATTTAAGAGACAACGCAGCCGTCCTCTGCTGACCTTGTGAGCCAAATACTCTAATATCCTTATCATCAATATAAATACCTAAATCATCCTTATGGGGACCAACTGAAGTGTATCCCCTTTTGATATCTATATCGAGTTTTTTTTCTAACCTCTTTTTAAAACTAATGGATATTTCATCTCGAGATGAAATATCCATTAGTTTTAAAAAGAGGTTAGAAAAAAAACTCGATATAGATATCAAAAGGGGATACACTTCAGTTGGTCCCCATAAGGATGATTTAGGTATTTATATTGATGATAAGGATATTAGAGTATTTGGCTCACAAGGTCAGCAGAGGACGGCTGCGTTGTCTCTTAAATTATCTGAGATAGAAATAATTAAAGGGGAAGTAGGTGAATATCCAATTCTTCTGTTAGATGACGTAATGTCTGAATTAGATATAAATAGCCAAAACTTCTTAATAAAGAGTTTAAGAAATGTTCAAACCTTTGTAACTATAACTGAAATACCGGAGCCTATGCTTCCACTTGTAAGGGAAGGAAATATATTTAAGATATCAAAAGGGAATATAATCAAAGAAAAAGAAGCTCTGTTTTAATATTTATTAAAGCAAGGTAAGACTAAATGTCTATATACATGCAGTAATGCTACTCTAAAGATAGATAAATTTCACTAAAAAAAGTATAAGCTTTCATTATTTCAGCGCAATTTATCTTACGATTTTAATGTAACACGACTATAGTCAGGAGGGAAACAAATGGGTGAGAACTTTAACGGAGAATATAATGCCCAGCAAATTCAAGTACTTGAAGGTCTTGAGGCTGTTAGAAAAAGACCAGGTATGTACATTGGTACAACTGGGCCTAGAGGACTTCATCATCTAGTAGAAGAAATAGTTGATAATAGTGTAGATGAAGCACTGGGAGGTCATTGTAATAATATTGGGGTTACAATAAATGAAGATGGTTCAATTAGTGTAACCGATAACGGAAGAGGAATGCCAGTTGATTTGCACCCTAAAATGAATAAACCTGCAGTAGAGGTTATTCATACAGTACTACATGCTGGTGGTAAATTTGGTGGTGGAGGCTATAAAGTATCTGGTGGTCTACATGGTGTAGGTGCATCTGTTGTAAATGCACTATCAGAGTGGTTTGAAGTAGAAGTCCATAGAGATGGCAAAATTTATAAACAAAGATATGAAAGAGGTAAAACTGCAACTAAGCTTGAAGTAGTAGGTAAATCAAAAATAACTGGAACTAAAAGTAGTTTTATGCCTGATAAGGAAATATTTGAAGAAACAATATTTAAATTTGAAACCCTTGAACATAGATTAAGAGAATTGGCATTTTTAAATAAAGGAATTAGAATAATCATTGAAGATAAAAGACCCGAGAAAGAAAAAAAATCAGAGTTTTATTATGAAGGCGGAATTAAAGAATTTGTTAAGCATCTAAATAAAAATAGAAATGAGATACATCCTAATATTGTTTATAATGAAGGGGAGAAGGATGGAGCTATTATAGAAATAGCCCTGCAATATACTGATGCTTACTCTGAAAATATATTTACATTTGCAAATAATATAAACACCCATGAAGGCGGTACACATTTAAGCGGATTTAAGAGTGCTCTTACTAGAGTAATAAATGATTATGCTAGAAAAAATGGCTTTTTAAAGGAAAAAGATACTAATTTTCAAGGTGAAGATATAAGAGAAGGTATGACGGCAATAATTTCAGTAAAGCTAACTGAGCCCCAGTTTGAAGGACAAACTAAAACTAAGCTTGGTAATAGTGAACTAAGAGGTATTTCAGAATCTATATCCTCTGAAACTATTGCAATATTTTTAGAAGAAAATCCTTCAGATGCTAAAATTATTATGGATAAATGTACTAGGTCTGCAAAGGCCAGAGAAGCAGCAAAGAAAGCAAGGGAGCTTACAAGACGAAAGGGTGCACTAGATGGTATGACCCTTCCAGGTAAGCTTGCAGACTGTTCAGAAAGGGACCCTTCAAAATGTGAAGTATTTCTAGTGGAAGGGGACTCGGCGGGGGGTTCTGCTAAACAGGGAAGAGACAGAAGTATTCAAGCTATTTTACCACTAAGAGGTAAGATAATGAATGTTGAAAAGGCAAGTTTAGTTAAGATACTAAATTATAACGAAATAAGAGCTATGATTACAGCCTTTGGATGTGGTATAGGAGACGAATTTGATGTAAGCAAACTAAGATACCACAAGATTGTAATAATGACCGATGCCGATGTTGATGGAGCTCATATTAGAACTCTGCTTCTAACCTTCTTCTTTAGATATATGAGACCATTAGTAGAAGAAGGATATGTATATATAGCTCAACCACCACTTTATAAGGTTAAAAAGGGCAGAGCGGAACATTATGTTTATAGTGATAGAGAGCTGGAAAAATTATTAAGTGAAATAGGAAGAAAAGGGATGTCCCTTCAAAGATATAAGGGTCTTGGAGAAATGAATCCAGATCAGCTTTGGGATACAACAATGGACCCCGAAAAGAGAACAATAATTAGAGTAACTATAAATGATGCTATCTTAGCCGATGAAATATTTACAACTTTGATGGGAGATAAAGTTGCACCTCGTAGAGAATTCATAGAGTCAAATGCCCAATATGTAAGTAATCTTGATATATAAAGGTGGGGAGTTAAATGGAAGAAAACAAACAAAACATTATAGAGATAGATATTTCAAATGAAATGCAAAAATCCTATATAGATTATGCAATGAGTGTAATTGTAAGTAGAGCACTTCCTGACGTAAGGGATGGACTTAAGCCAGTTCATAGGAGAATATTGTACGCAATGGATGAACTCGGCTTAGCTCCCGAAAAAGCCCATAGGAAATCAGCACGTATCGTCGGTGATACTATGGGTAAGTATCATCCCCACGGAGATAGTTCTATATACAATGCCATGGTAAGACTTGCTCAAGACTTTTCTACTAGGTACATGCTTGTAAATGGTCATGGAAACTTCGGGTCTATCGACGGTGATGGAGCAGCAGCAATGAGGTATACCGAAGCAAAGCTTACTAAGCTTTCTGTAGAAATGCTTAGAGATATAGATAAAGAAACAGTAGATTTTTCACCAAACTTTGATGAAACTCTAAAGGAGCCTACGGTTCTTCCAAGTAAATATCCCAATCTACTTGTCAATGGATCAAATGGTATAGCAGTAGGTATGGCTACATCTATACCTCCCCATAACTTAAGAGAAGTCATTGATGCCGCTGTCAAAATAATAGATGACCCTGACACTGATACAGATGATATAATTAATATAGTTAAGGGTCCAGACTTTCCTACTGGCGCCATAGTAATGGGTAAGGAAGCCATAAAAGAAGCCTATAGGACTGGTAGGGGTAAGGTAACTGTAAGGTCTAAAGTAGAGATTGAAGATATCGGTAAGGGTAAAAGTGCAATAATAGTTCATGAAATTCCCTACCAAGTAAATAAATCAAAGATGATAGAAGGTATAGCAGATCTAGTAAGAAATAAGAAGGTAGAGGGCATAACAGATTTAAGGGATGAAAGTGATAGAACTGGTATAAGGGTAGTTATTGAGCTTAAGAAGGATGTTAACGCAAATGTAATTATAAACAAACTATATAAGCACTCACAGCTTCAGACTACTTTTAGTATAAATATGATAGCACTGGTGGATGGACAGCCAAAGGTTCTAAATCTCCATCAAATGTTGAGCTACTATTTAGAGCATCAAAAGGATGTTGTTACAAGAAGAACTAAGTATGATCTTAAAAAGGCTGAAGCTAGAGCACATATATTAGAGGGTCTTAAAATAGCCTTAGATAATATAGATGCTATTATAAGCCTAATTAGAGGCTCTAAAACAGTAGCAGAAGCTAAAGAAGGATTGATGAAAAACTTTAATTTAAGTGAAATTCAATCCCAAGCAATATTGGATATGAGGCTTCAAAAACTAACAGGGCTAGAAAGAGATAAAATAGATGCTGAATATGAAGATTTAATTATGACTATAACAAGACTAAGAGAAATTCTAGCCAATGAAAGACTACTTATGAATATAATTAAAGAAGAACTACAAGAAATAAAGAAAAGATATAGCGATAAAAGAAGAACAAAGATAATAGCAAAGGAAGATGAAATAGATATAGAGGACCTAATAGACGAAGAAGATGTATTTATAACGTTAACACACCTTGGATATATCAAAAGAGTTCCTGCAACTACCTACAGCAGTCAAAGAAGGGGTGGGAAAGGTGTGTCAGGTCTTTCCACTAGGGAAGAAGATTTCGTTGAAAATATATTTATTACATCAACCCATAACTATATACTCTTCTTTACTAATTTTGGAAAGGTACATAGACTAAAGGCCTACGAAATTCCAGAAGCTAAGAGACAGGCTAAGGGTACAAATATAGTTAACCTATTATATCTAGAGCCTAATGAAAAGATTACAGCGATAATTCCCATTAAAGAATTTTCACAAGATGGTTATTTAGTTATGTCAACTAGAAATGGAATGATAAAGAAATCTGAGCTTTCACAATTTAATACATCAAGAAAAGCCGGATTAATTGCCCTTAGTCTAAAATCAGAAGATGAGCTTATAAGTGTTAAACTTACAGATGGTAATAAAGAATTGATACTTGTAACCGTAGATGGTATGTCAATCAGATTTAGTGAGAACGATGTAAGAAACATGGGAAGAACAGCAATGGGAGTTAAGGCTATAAGCCTGAATAAAGGTGATTATGTAGTCGAGATGGGTCTAGTTGATGAAGGAACAGATTTGTTAGTGGTTAGTGAAAATGGATATGGTAAGAGAACATCCTTAAATGAGTATAGAGCACAGTCTAGAGGAGGTAAAGGAATCAAAACCTACAGCATTAGCAATAAAACAGGAAAGCTTGTGGGCTCCAAAATAGTTAAGGATAAAGATGAAATAATGATTATAAATACTTCTGGTACAGTTATAAGGCTTGAAGTTGATGGGATATCAAGATTTGGAAGAAACACTAGAGGAGTAAAACTAATGAGGATCAAAGATAATGATAATGTTGCTTCTATAGCAAAGGTATCGGATAATATGGAAAATATGCAAGAAAAGTAGATAAAAAAAAGTAATTTTTATGATGAATAATTAATATAAAGTATAAAGAATGAGATATGCTCTAGAGTATATCTCATTCTTTATATGTATTTTTATTTAAGGCTAAGATTCAACACCGTTTAACAAATTTTGATAAAATTTGATTTTATGTTATTATAATTTAAAGAAAGAAAAATAAAAGCTTATAAATTAAATGTTTAGAACTAAATAATATGGGTAAAATTAAAATAGTTTTTGTGAGGAGGTTTTCTTGTGTCTTTAAATGTTAAAAAGAGTTTCGATAGGGAAAAAGATATGTGGACTGTTGAACTTATAGGTGAAGTAGATATTTATACGCCAAACGATTTGAAAGAAACTTTAATTAGCCTATTACAAGAAAAAGAATCAAATATAAGGCTTAACTGTATAGAGCTTGATTATATTGATAGTACTGGACTAGGTGTCCTTATAGGTATTTTAAAAAGACTAAAAAATGTTGATAAAAACATTATTATTGCTAATCCTAAGTCAAATATATCTAAACTTCTTAAAATAACTGGTTTAGACAAAATTTTTATTATGGAGTAATTTAAAGTTAGGAAGGTGAAGTTTTTTGATGACTGGTAAATGTGAGAATAAAGGTGAAGGTTTAAATAATGAAAATGTTTGTATTTCACTACCTAGTAAACCAGAGTATGTAAGTATAGCAAGAATAACTTCTTCAGTAGTAGCCAATAAAATAGGATTTAATATTGAAGAAATAGAGGATATAAAAGCCGCTGTAGGTGAAGCATGTAATAATGCTGTGATTCATGGATGTGGAGAGGATAGTAATTTTAATGTAGAGTTTGCTATTTATGAAAATAAGGTTATAATAGAAGTAAGAGATAATGGAAATGGATTTACTTTAGAAAGATGCCCTGTACCTGATATATGCAATCCAAAGGAAGGAGGACTTGGAATATTCATAATTAAGTCTTTAATGGATGCTGTCGAGGTAAAATCTTCCCCAGGAAATGGAACAATCATTGAGATGATTAAGTATGTGAGTGAAGACGATTAAGTGTAGAGTTAAGGGGATGATAATATATGAGAAGTACTGCTAATAAATTAAAAGAGTATGAAGTGGAATCCCTAGAGAAGTATGAGCATAAAGAGTTATTTAAGATATACAGAGATACAAAGGATATAGATATTAGAAATGAACTTATTAGAAGATATCTATATATACCAGAGATTCTTTCAAAAAAATATATCAATAAGGGAATTGATTATGAAGATATATATCAAGTAGCATCTCTAGGTTTGATTTATGCAATTGAAAGGTTTGATATAGATAGAGGCTTTGAGTTTTCAAGCTTTGCAACACCAACCATTATCGGTGAAATAAAAAAATATTTTAGAGATAAAGGTTGGGCTATAAGAGTTCCGAGAAGAATTCAAGAGATGTCTAAGAAAATTAATAATGTTAAGGTAAAGCTTCAACAGGAGCTTCAAAGGGTACCAAAGGTAAAGGATATAGCTAACTATCTTGCGGTTACCGAAGAAGAAGTATTAGAAGCTATGGAGGCTAGCCAAGTATATACGCCTAAATCCCTTGATGTAAGCTATGATAATAATGGAGATGATAAGGAAGTTCAGCTTAAGGATATAATAGGTCAAAGCGATAAAAACTTTGACGATATTGAAAATATGGACTTTTTAAATAAATGTATAGAAAAGCTTAATGAAGTAGAAGTGAAAATAGTTAAAGATAGATTTTTTAATAATATGACCCAAGTTGATGTTGCAAATAATCTTGGAGTTTCTCAAATGACTGTTTCAAGGATGGAGAAAAAGATTATTAAAAAATTTAGAAGTGAGTTTAATAAATTAAATGAATTATAAAAAATCTTCCATTTTTGGTCAATGGAAGATTTTATATTATCTTTAAAAATAAAAAGTTTAGTGGAAAACCTTATACATTTATTACTTTAAGCTTTATAGATTTTAAAGAATAACAAAACCCATCTTTTTCTTAACACTGTTTAGAACTTCATTGGATACTTCCCTTGCTCTATCTGCACCTTCTTTTAGAACTTTTTCAACTTCACCTGATGCAAGTATTTCTTCATATTTACTTTGTATAGGCTCTAAGCCAGAGACAACAATTTCAACTAAATCCTTCTTAAAGGCTCCATAGCCTAGTCCCTCATACTTATTTTCAATATCTTCTAAGGGCAAATCACCTAAAATATTATAAATGGTCATTAGATTGCTTACTCCAGGTTTATTTTCTACATCAAATCTAACTTCACTCTCGCTGTCTGTAACAGCTTTCATAATACTTTTTTTAATCTTGGAAGGTGAGTCCAAAAGGTTTATTTTACTATGTTTATTTTCATTACTTTTACTCATTTTATTGGTGGCATCATCTAGAGACATTATTCTTGCCCCAAACTTAGATATTAAAGGCTCAGGAACTATAAAGGTTTCACCATATTTTTTATTAAATCTTATGGAAATATCCCGGCATAATTCAAGATGCTGCTTCTGATCATTACCAACCGGTACAAAGTGTGTATCATAAAGCAATATATCAGCCGCCATAAGTACAGGATAAGTATATAAGCCAGTTGTAACGGTATCTTTTCCAAGGCTCTTCTCTTTGAACTGAGTCATTCTATTGAGCTCTCCCATATAAGAATTGCATTGCAGCAGCCATGCAAGTTCAGAATGAGCAGGTACATGGGATTGGATAAATAAAGTTACTTTGCTTGGATCTAATCCAACTGCCATATAAAGAGCTGCAAGCTGTAGAGAGTTTTTATACAATTCCTTTGGATTTTGGGGAACAGTAACAGAATGCAAGTCTACTATGCAAAAAAAACAATCCATATCATTTTGTAGTTCAACAAACCTTTTTATTGCCCCTATGTAATTTCCTATATGAATTTGAGATGTTGGTTGAACACCAGAAAAAACTCTTTTCATTGTCATACCTCCAGTTAAAATATTAAGTATAGAGAATCCATAGTAAATCTTAATTTATACATATACTATATTAATGTACATAGATTAAAGTTTTGACTGGAATCTCTATAATATTTTTATTAATGTTTATAATATATTAAATAGCAATAATATACAAGTCATATAGATGAGTGACTTATAGAATTAACTTTTTTAAGGGACTCTTTTTAATATAGAAATATTAAAGACGATAAAAACATGTTATCCTAATATTAAAAAAATATTCTATTAAGATAGAAAAAGTATTTTTATATTTATAAATAAATTCTTAAGTGGTATTCCCTAAATGTTAAGAAGATGTATTTAAAAGAGAAATTTATAGTAGAATAGTAGGTTGTTAAAGAATTTATTTAATTTTAATATACTATAAGCTTATAGGTATTTTAGGTAAAACTACAACTTATACACACCTCAAAATGCCCAGAATCGTCGCATATTTGAGTCATGTATAAGTTAAGTTTTACTCT